>DAOTYW010000367.1:0-2160 GCA_034434755.1 Anaerolineae bacterium
GCTGCCTGGAGCCGGTGGATAGCGGTCACGCGTCGGCATCACAAGGTGTCCTCCAAGCCCTCCCCTCTGTTTCACTGGCTTTTTTAAGCACCCTCGGAGGGTGGGGTGAGGGCCTGGCACTCCGGCCACGCCAGCTTCAGGCCTGGCGGAGGGTAGACAGTTACCTCCGAGGTCGGGTATCCTAGCCCTGGATGGGCAGCCGGACGCGGAACGTGCTCCCCACGCCCTCGGTGCTCTGCACGCTGGCCTGTCCGCCGTGGGCCTCGGCGATCTCCTTGACCAGCGCCAGCCCCAATCCTGCCCCGCCGAAGCGACGGGTCATGCTGCCGTCCACCTGGTAGAACCGCTCGAAGATGCGACCCAACCGCTCGGCTGGGATGCCGATGCCGGTGTCGGTCACCTCCAGCACGATCTCATCCCCCTCTTGCTGCAGCCGTACGGTGACGCGGCCGCCAGGGGGGGTGAACTTCAGCGCGTTGCCCAACAGGTTGTCCATCATCCGGCCCAGATAGTCGGCGTTGCCGAAGATGGTCGGCAGGTCGGAGGCGACCTCCGTGGTCAGGGAGAGTCCGGCCGTCTCGACGGCGATACGGTAGTCGGCCAGCAGCGTGTGCAACACGCCGGCCAGGTCCACCGGCGCGCGGCGGAACTCGCGGGACTCCACGGCCAGGATGGCAACCAGGTCGTCCACCAGCTTGCCGAGCATGCGCGCCCGGCGGGCGATGACCGAGACCGGTTCGCGTTGATCGGGCTGCAATTCGCCCAGCACCCCATCGTCGAGCAGTTCGGCGTAGCCGGTGATGAGCGAAAGCGGGGTGCGCAGTTCGTGGGAGACGTTCTGGATGAACTCGCTCTTCAGGCGGTCGAGTTCCTGCTGTTGTTCCAGGGCGCGGGCCAGCGCGGCGGCGCGCTGCTGTTCCTCGGCGTAGAGGCGGGCGTTCTCGATGGCGATGGCCGCAGTCGCCGCCAGCGGTTCCATTAGCTCCAGATCGGCAGGCTGGAAGCGGTTCACTGCCGTGTCCACTACCTGGAGCACGCCGATCACGCCGTGCTTGGTGCGCAGCGGGACGCTGAGGATGGAGCGCAGCACCAGGCCGGTCGAGCGGTCCACGCCCTTGAAGTGGCGACGGTCGCTCTGGGTATCGGGCACGATCTGGCTCTGGCCGGAACGGGCCACCCAGCCGGCCAATCCCTGACCCGGCGCCAGCCGCCAACCGCGCACCTCATCGGAGTGGGGGCCGGTGGCATGCTGACAGACCAGCTCGCCGGTCGTCGGGTCGATCAGCCAGATCGAGCTGGCGACCACCTTGAGCAGCCGGCGCACCTCGTCCAGCACGTTGACCAGCACCTGGTTGGGGTCGAGCGTCGAACCGAGCGCCTGGCTGGCCTGGTTCAACAGGGTCAGGTTCTGACTGCTGGCGTGCCAGTAGCCGATGGTGCGTTGGAGGGCCTGGCCGGTGAAGACCAGGCCCACGGCTGCCGCGAAGAGGACGATGGCCAGGGGGTTGGTCGCCGTGCTGATGTAGAGGGAGAGGAGAACGATCCCCATCGCGGCCAGCGAGGTGGCCAGGAGACCGGTGAGAGGACGGAAGATCAGTCCGGCGACGATCCCGCCGCCGAGCACGATGAGGGCGACGCCGGCGATCGTCAGCGTCTGGTCGAGCGGGTTGCTGTGCAGGCCGAGGGCCTCGACGATGATGCTGACGAGCAATCCCAGGCAGGCGACCGTCGTGGTGATGGTCAACAACACGCCGAGCGCCCGCCGCTCGCGCTCGCTGCTGCTGGTGCGGAGCGGCAATCGGAGCTGTCGGTGCCCCTCAGTCATCGCTCACTCTCCAGATGAAGATTATGGCGCCGTAACTGCTCACCCTCCCGCAGGTTTGGGCGCAATTGGCAGCCCAAATCGCACTTCAAAGGCCAATCCGATTCGTTGCCCGGTCACTTCCGAACCTGCGGGAGGGTGAGCTGGGCAGTTACATGGCACCGTCGTAACTGCCTACCCTTTGCCAGGCCTGACGCTGGCGCGGCCGGAGTGCCAGGCCCTCACCCCTCCCCCTATCCCCCTCCCCTCTCCCGCCCGGCGGAGGGTGCTTAAAAAAGCCAGTGAAACAGAGGGGAGGGCTTGGAGGACACCTTGTGATGCCGACGCGTGACCGCTAT
>DAOTYW010000368.1:0-6872 GCA_034434755.1 Anaerolineae bacterium
ACGTCCACCGCCAGGGGGCTGTCCACGAAGATCGGCACGTCGGGGATCGTCCTCTCCAGGCTCATGCGGTGCAGGGCGTAGACGATCTCCTGGGTGCGGCCGACGGCAAAGGCCGGGATGACCACTTTGCCGCCAGCGCTGCAGACCTGGCCGATCAGGTTCCGGAGGCGGGACTCCGCTTCCATCGGTGGGGGGTGCAGGCGGTCGCCGTAGGTGGACTCGATGAGCAGCACGTCGGCTTCGGGCGCGGGGGTGGGATCGCGCAGGATCGGCAGGCCGCGCCGCCCCAGGTCGCCGGTGAACAGCAGGCGCAGCCGTCGCCGGCGTTCCTGCAGCTCCAGGAGCACCAGCGCCGAGCCGAGGATGTGCCCGGCGTCCAGGAAGGTCACGGTTACGCCCGGCGCCACGAGCACCGGGCGGTCGTAGCCGACGTGGACGAAGTGTTTCAGGCTGGCGACGGCGTCGGCGAGGGTGTAGAGCGGCTGGATGCGCGCTTCGCCCCGCTGTGCCCGCTTCCGGTTGACGTAGGCGGTGTCCTGTTCCAGGATGTGGGCGGAGTCGCGCAGCATAGCCGAGCAGAGGTTGCCGGTGGCGTAGGTGCAGTAGATGGGGCCGCGGAAGCCGCTGCGCACCAGGTTGGGGATGTTGCCGGAGTGGTCAATGTGGGCGTGGGAGAGGACCATCGCGTCCACGCGGCGCGCGTCGAACGGCAGGCGCAGGTTGCGTTCGTAGCTCTCCTGCCGCCGGCCCTGGAAGAAGCCGCACTCCAGCAGCACCTGGCTGCCGTTGACCCGCAGCAGGTACTGCGAACCGGTGACGGTCTGGGCGGCGCCCCAGAAGCGGATTTCCATGGCTAGGTCTCCTGCTGGCTATCTGGGTTCCGGCGGCGGGCCGCTCTCGCCGCGGGCGATAGCGTTCAGGATCGCCCGCCCGTGGCGGCGGATGATGTGCTGCGGCAGGCCGCGGATCCTGGCCAGACCGTCCAGCGTGTGCGGGCGGGCGCGGGCCAGCGCCAGCAGGGCCGCATCGCCGACGACCTTGAACGGCGGACGGTCGCGCTCGCAGGCGACCTGATCGCGCCAGATGTACAGCTCCCACAGCACCGCCCGCTCCTGCCCCTCCAGGTCGTAGACGCCCTTGATGCGCCAGAACGCCGCCGGGCCGAAGGCGGGCGTGCCCGGCATGGTCTGGGCCAGTTGGGCGAACACCTGCGCCGCCTGTCGGTCGCGGCCCGTGCGCCGGAGCGCCTCCGTCTGCCGATCGCGCAGCGGCAGCAGGTAATGGGTGTCCAGGCAGGCGTAGTTCAGCGCCTCCGGCGACAACGGCCGGCGGCCCCAGTCGTAGCGTTGGTAGCGCTTGTCGGTGTGCACGCCGAAAACGTCCTGTAGCACGCTGGCCAGCCCCAGCCGTGGCCAGCCCAGGATGCGGGCGGCGTGCATCGTGTCGAACAGATTGACCACCGACCAGCCGAAGTCCCGCCTCAGCCCGCCGACATCCTGCTCGGCGGCATGGAAGACCTTCTGGACGGCGGGGTCGGCGAACAGCGCGCCCAGCGGACCCAGCTCCAGGTCGGCCAGCGGGTCAACGATGAAGTCGGCGGCGGGGATGGAGAGCTGGATCAGGCAGATGCGCTCGCGGTAGGCGTAGAGGGAGTTCGACTCCGTGTCCACGGCCACGGCCGGCTGCCCGCGCAGCGTGTCCAACAGCGCGGCCAGGGCCTTGGGAGTCGCAATCAATGGTATCGGATCCGGCATGTGGCTCTCCCCACCACCCCTTTGTGACACTGGCTCTGGATTCGTTTCCGGTGCTTTGGTTACCCGCTCAGGAGGTTCGGGAAGAAGGTCGTGAGCAACAGGATCACCGTCAGGGCGATCAGCACGGCCACAGTGGCCCAGGCCAGCCCGTTGAACACCCGCCCGTTGACGAATCGGCCCATCAGCCGTCGGTCGTTGATCAGCCGTACCATGACGATCAAGATCACCGGCAACAGTATCCCGTTGAGCGTCTGGCTGGCCATCATCGTCTGCACCAGGGAGCGGAGCGGCAGCAGGACGCTTCCCGCCCCCACGACGATCAGGGTTGTGTAGATGCCGAAGAACAGCGGCGCTTCGCGGAGCTGACGCCCGATCCCGGCCTCCCAGCCAAACGCCTCACAAACCACGTAGGCGGTCGAGAGCGGCAAGATGGCCGCCGAGAACACCGAGGCATTCAGCAGTCCCAGGGCGAACAGTGCCGAGGCGTACGGTCCGGCCAGCGGGCGCAGCGCCATCGCCGCGTCTTGTGCCGTCTCGACGCGCACCCCATGGACAAAGAGCGTGGCCGCACAGGAGATGGTAATGAACGCGGCCACGAAAACGGCGAAGAGCGATCCGACGATCACGTCCACCCGCTCGTAGGCGTAATCGGATGGTTTCAATCCCTTGTCCACGATGGACGACTGCTGATAGAACTGCATCCACGGCGCGATGGTCGTGCCAATGATCGTGACGAAGATCGTCACGTAACCTGCTTCGAAGTGAAAACTCGGCGTGATCACCGCTCGCGCCACCTCTGCCCACGGCGGTCGAGCCATGAAGCCCGAAGCGACGTAGCAGAGGTAGATCGCGCTGGCAACCAGGAAAATGCGCTCGACGGACTTGTAGCTGCCACGGACGACCAGCAACCAGACCAGCACGGCCACCAGCGGCACGGAGAGGTACTTGCTGATCCCGAAGATCTCCAGGCTGGCGGCTACGCCGGCGAACTCGCTGATGGTGTTGGCCAGGTTGGCCAACAACACGATCCCGATGATCGCCGCCGTTGCCCGCACGCCCATGTTCTCGCGGATCAGGTCGGCGAGCCCCTTGCCGGTGACCACGCCCAGGCGCGCGCTCATTTCCTGGATAATGATCAAGGCCAGCGTCACCAGGGGCAGCATCCACAGCAGGGCATAGCCGTAGTGCGCCCCGGCGACGGAGTAGGTCGTGATGCCGCCGGCGTCGTTGTCCACGTTGGCGGTGATGATCCCCGGCCCGATCACGGCCAACAGCAGGAGCAGCCGCGCGCGCAGGGGTCTCGTCCGTTGCCAGAAGGTCACGGTGTCCTCACAGCAGGCCGCGCTAGGTGTAGAGCCTCGGCAATCGTTTCTTCCACTTCGTCGGGATGATCTTGTCCAGCGCGTCATCGGCGGTGACCACCCCGTGCAGCCGCCCCTGCGGGTCCACCACCGGCACCGCCCGCAGGTTGTACTTGGCAACGATCTGGGCGACCTCGTTCTGGCTGTCGTCCAGGTCCACCGTGACCACCCGGCGATGCATGAACGCGTTCACCAGCGTGGTCGGTTGGGCCAGCACCAGCTCTTGCAGCGAGAAGACCCCCACCAGCCGATCGTCTTCATCGGTGACGTAGACGTAGGCCAGCGTCTCCACCTCATCGGCCATCTGGCGCAGGACGGCGATGGCCTGCTCGGCGGTCAGGGCGGGGTGGACGGCGGCGAACTCGGTGGTCATGATGCCGCCAGCCTTGTCCTCCGGGTAGGCCAGCAGCTTGCGCACGTCGTCCGCGTCCTCCCGCTCCATCAGCTTGAGCAGTTCGCGGCTGCGATCCTCCGGCAGCTCGGCCAGCAGGTCGGCGGCCTCGTCGGGGGCCATCTCCTCCAGGATGTCGGCCACCTTCTCGTCGGACATCGTCTCGACCAGGCTGGCCTGGAACTCCGGCTCGACCTCCTCCAGTGTGTCGGCGGCTGTCTTCAGGTCGAGCGATTCCAGGAAGGCGCTGCTCTCGGAACGGCTGAGGTCGCTGAGGATCTCGGCCAGGTCGGCCGGGTGGAGTTCGGCGATCTTGTCGCTGGGCACCTTCAGGCGCATCGGTTCGCCGCCGGGCAGCAGCTCGACGCTGTCCCAGGAGATGATGCTGGACGTGAGCGGGCGTCCGAGGCGTCCGAAGAGCCGCTGGACGATGCGGGCCAGTCCCAGCCGGCGCAGCAGCCCCAGGCTGCCCACGTCCACGTTGGCGACGTAGAAGTGGCTGTTGACCCGCGTCAGCTCCAGATCGTTGACCCGCACCACCCGCACGCCGTCGGTGTCAATGATCTGCTTATCCAGCACATCCCGCGCCAGGTAGAGATCGTTTTCGTCCGGTTCGTAGGGAACGATCTCCTGACGGCGACAGGTCAATGGCACGGCGGGAGCGACCAGGACGGCCACGTCGCGGAAGGGCACGATGAGCTCTGCGCCGCGCCGTTTGACCACCATGGCGACGACTTGGGGGTGCGGGACGTCGCCGCGCACCGTGGCGATCAGGTCTTCCAGGCGCCCGATGCGCTCGCCATCGGCATCGGCCACCGGCTTGCCCAGCAGGTCGCTGATGAAGGGCATGCTCCACCTCCTGGTCGTTCGTCTCCCCGCGGCGCGTGGGACGGGGGGACGGGGCGTATTATCCCACTGTCGAGGGCGGAAGTCAAGGTGGTTGACAGTCCTTCGGGGACGTGATATAGTGGAAATAGGTTATCTGGCCCTGGTGATGACGAACTGCAGGAGGCGCGCAGTCGTGCGTCCGCGGCGCGGAACTATCCATATTCCGAGGAGGCCTTTGTGAGTTCGATCAAGATCCTGACCGTGTATGGTATCCCCATCCGCGTCCACATCACCTTCCCGCTCATCCTGATCCTGGCCGCCGTGCAGTTCGGCGTCGGTCAGACGGACTGGCTGCAGGGGGCTGCTTTCGGCGTCATGGCGACGCTGTTGCTGTTCGTCGGCGTGGTGTTGCACGAACTGGCCCATAGCCTGGTGGCGATGGGCTTCGGGTCGCGGGTCCGCGAGATCGTCCTCCTTCCCCTCGGCGGCGTGGCGCAGATGGAGACGATCCCCGAACGGCCGTACCAGGAACTGCTGATGGCCGTCGCCGGGCCGGTGACCAGCGCGATCATCGGTGGGGTGTTGCTCGTGGCGACGGTGCTGTTTTTCCCGCTCGATGCCTGGACGGGGCTGCTGGTGGCCATCACCCAGAGCACGCTGCGTTTGCAGTGGTCGTTGTTGTTGCCCTATCTAGCTTTCGTCAATCTGTTCCTGGCCATCTTCAATCTGATCCCGGCCTTTCCGATGGACGGCGGGCGGGTGCTGCGGGCGCTGCTCGCCGCGCTGATGCCCTACGGACGGGCCACGGCCATCGCTGTCGCCATCGGCCAGGGGCTGGCCTGGCTGATCGGCCTGTATGGGCTGATGACCACCCAGGTCTTTGCCATCCTGATCGCCATCTTCGTCTACGTCGGCGCGGCGCAGGAAGGGCAGATGACCCGCGTGAAGACCGCTCTCTCCGGCCTGCGCGTGCGCCAGGTCTTCTCCCGCCACGCCCGCCCGGTCCACCCCGACGATCCCCTCGGCGTCGCTGTGGACCTGACCCTCGATGGTTTCCAGTCCGACTTCCCGGTCTGCGACGGCCAGCAGTTGGTGGGGATGCTCACCCGCAACGATCTGCTGGTGGGGTTGAAGACACATGGCCCCCAGTCGCCGATTCGCCAGTCCATGCGCACGGAGTATCCCATCGTCCGCCCCGACGACGATCTGTTCGAGGCGCAGCAGCACATGGCCGAGGCCGGGCTGGAAGCGGCGCCGGTGGCCGAGGGGATGACTTTCCTGGGCCTGCTCACCCGGCAGGACCTGGAGGAAGCGTTCCGCCTGGTGACGGTCAGCCCGGATCTGCTGCGGGCGGGCGAGTGGGCGCGGCGGAGGGCAGAGACGACCACCCCGCCGGCGCCCGAGGGGACGGAGATGGCCATCCGGGTCTGTTCGCCCGATTCGCCGGATGACCCGTCATAGGACGTAACTGCCTACCGTCCGCGGCGCTGAGCCCTCACCCCACCCCCTACGGGCGGGGGCCAGGGGGTGGGGTGAGGGGCCGGCACACCGGCCCTGCCAGCACCAGGCCTGGTAAAGGGTAGGCAGTTACCATAGGACAGGTCGATGTAACTGCTTACCCTCCCGCAGGTTCGGAAGTGACCGGGTAACGAATCGGAGTGGCCATGGAAGTGCGCTTCGGGCTGCATATTGCGCCCAAACTCGCGGGAGGGTGAGCAGTTACAGTTCGATTCAGGAGGGGAAGATGAACAGTCAACCGGTGCGCGCGTTGGTGCTCTCCGGCGGCGGGGGGCGTGGCGCATACGCCTGCGGGGTCTACAAGTACCTGGAGGAGCAAGGCCTGCTGCCCGACATCCTGGTCGGTACCTCCATCGGCGCGATCAACGCCGCTGCGATCGCCTCCGGCAAGAGCGCCGCCGAGCTGGAGCAGGCCTGGCTGACCACCCGCACCCGCGACATTCAACGCTTCTGGCGGCTGCGCCCCTGGCGGGCGATCTACGACACGAAGCCCTGGTACTCCACCCTGCGTCGCTTCATCAATTTCGACCGCCTGGCCGACAGCGATAAGCGATTGCTGATCTGTTCGACCGAGGTGGAGACCGGTCAACTGCGGATCTTCGATAACCGCCAGGTCGGCCTGACCCCCAGCCACATCATCGCCAGTTGCTCCATCCCGCTGGTCTATCCGTGGACCAGGGTGGGCGACCATCACTACTGGGACGGGGCGCTGATGGCGAACACCCCCCTGTCGGCAGCGATCGACGTCGGGGCGAACGAGATCATCGTCGTCCTGCTCTCGCCCTTCGGCGAGCGACGCATCCCCCTGCCGCGCCGCCCGTGGGAGGCATTCACGGTCATGCTCGACCTGGCCCTCGTGGCCACGTTCGAGAACGACATCAAGCAGTTGGAGAACGTCAACCGGCTGGTGGCGGCGCAGTTGGACACCAGGCACCACCAGGTCAAGTGCACCGTCGTTACCCCCAGCAAGGAGACCGATGCCCTGCGCATCATCCGCTACGACCCGCAGGTCAGCCGCGA
>DAOTYW010000369.1:0-1888 GCA_034434755.1 Anaerolineae bacterium
CCGCCTGGGGGGAGCGTAGGACGGGCCGCCGGCCCGTCCGCACGGGGGGAGCGTAGGACGGGCCGCCGGCCCGTCCTACAACTACGGGCCGATGCGCAGCGTCTGGAGCGGTTCGTCCGGCCAGGGCGGAAAGTCGGGCGGCTCGTCGTCGAACCAGGCGCTGTAGAGCGCCCGGAACTGGCCGTCCCAATTCATCGCCTGCAGGGTCAGATTGACCCGGTCGCGCCAGGCCGAGTCCCCCGGCGGCAGGGCGATGGCGATGGGCACGCGGGTCAGCCGGTCGTCGGTGACGAAGACGCCGGGCGTGGCGTAGGCCAGGCCGAGCATGTCGGTGCGCTCCCCGGCGATGGCGACCACTTCCCCGGCCTGCAACGCCGCCAGTGCGTCCTCCAGCGTGGGGTAGGGGACGATAACCAGGGAGACGCCCGCCGCCGTTTCCAGGCTGTGCAGCACGTCGGGCGTGTTCGTCCCCTCGACCACGGCCACGCTCTGCCCGTTCAGCGCGGCCAGGTCGGATGGCGCTTCGCCGTTGCGCACCAGCCAGCCCACGCCCCCCACGTAGGTCGTCAGGCTGAAGTCCACCTGTCGTTCTGCCTCACGGGTGTGGGGAATCGCGCCGATCAGCATGTCCGCCCCGCCGGAGGCGACCACCTGCAGGCCGTCCTGGCGGGTCACGGGCAGGAAGTCCACCGCCTCGCGGTCGCCCAGCCAGCGCTGGGCCATCAACTGCACCAGTTGCACCTCGTAGCCGCCGGCGGTGCCGTCGGCGTTCAGGTAGGCGAAGGGCGAGAGGTCACCGACGACGGCCACGCGCAGCCGGCCCCGTGAGCGGATGGCGCCGAGCGTGTCGGGGGCCTGGAAGACCGCGCGGGCCTCGCTCAGGTTGGTCGTCGCCACGCCGGGCCAGGTCTCGATGCTCAGCGGGGCCACGCCGGGCAGCCAGCGCGCGTACAGCTCGCTCAGTGTCCCGTCGGCATAGAGGTCCTGCACCGTCAGCGCCACCAGGTCGGCCAGGTCCGGCTGGTTGGGGGCGTAGGCGGGGGCGAGGAAGGCGCGGCTGTACTGCCCGACGATGACGAGGTCAGGGGAGCGGCGCAGGCCCTCCACCAGGCGGCGGCGCAGGTCAGCCACCGCGCTGACCTCGCCGTTCAGCAGGCCATCCACGGCCTGGTCGAACGTGGCGTACTCGGCGAAGGTGGGGGTGAAGGGTACGGTCGCGTCCAGCGCGTAGGCGGCGTCCGACCATTCCACGATACCCACCGGCAGGCCGTCGAGGCTAGCCGGACCGACGATGGTCGTCGCGTCGCTGGCGCGCACGAGCAGCGCCTGTCCGTCCTCGAACAGCGGCGGGCCGAAGTCCACCCGCTCCTCCAGCGGTTGGGTCTGCAGGAGGGCCGTCGGCACCAGGTCCACGTCGCCGGCCAGCAGGTGATCGGCAGCGCTGTCCGAACGCACCTGGCGGAAGCGCACCGCCTGGGGGTCGCCCAGCCAGCGGCGGGCCAGCTCGTGGCCCAGGTCCACGTCGAGGCCGGCGACAGTACCCTCGTCGGTGATGAAGCCGAAGGGCGGCAGGTCGTAGCGCATGCCGACGACCAGGTAGCCGCGAGCGAGGATGCGCGCCGGGACGGAGGCGTCCGCCGGCAGGGGGGGCGGGGCGACCGTGGCGGTGGGGGGGATGACGGGGGGCGGCGGCGTTCCCCCACCGCTGCAACCGGCCAAGGTCACGGCGAGCAACAGGACGACGATCGGCATCCGCTGGATCTGCTTCATCTTCCAACCTCTTCTTTCACCCTCCCGCAGGTTCCAGCCCTGCGGGAGGGTACAGGTTTACTCCCCATACAGCCGATGCTGCCGGATGTACTCCTCTACCGCCGGTGGGACCAGGTAG
>DAOTYW010000370.1:0-2413 GCA_034434755.1 Anaerolineae bacterium
GCCACCATCCCCTGGAAACGCGGGTCGGCGTGGACGAAGGGGAAACGGCTGAGCGCGTCGGTCACGTGCAGGATGTCGTACCAGACGAACGGGTACTTGAGCTTGCGGAAGTCGCTGCCCATGCCGAAGAGGTAGAACTTGACCTCGGCGCGGCGCTCCCAATGGCCCAGGAGCATCTCGGCCCCGGCATGGGTGGCCGGGCTGTCGCGCAGTTCCGATACCTGCGCCAGCGCCTTGAGCGCCAGGACGTTGGCAATCGGGCAGGGGTCGCTGCGGCGGCCCGGCCCGTGGAAGCGGCCCAGCTCCGGCGCGACGACGCAGCGATAGCCGTTCTCCGCCGCCGACCCGGCCAGGTGCTCCGCCGCCCGCCACACGCGGGGGTCGTCCCCCAACCCCAGCGCCAGCAGGACAGACAGCAGGGTCGGCGCGTCGCAGGCCATCCACGTCCAGCCGTCCTCGTCCGTCCCGCCGAAGGCGCGGGGGACGCGCAGCAGGGTCTGGAACGGGCCCTCGGGGGAGACGTGGGCGAGCAGTCCGGCCACGACTTCGGACATGCCGGGGTCGTCGGCGCGCAGGCCGAAATCGGCCAGCACACCCAGCGCGGCGAGCGGGTGGCCGGCGTCGTTGTGCCGCTTGAGTGGACGGTCGCCCCAGGCCGCGGCCGCAGCGACCAGTCCCCGCACCTGCGGGTGGGCCACCATCTCCGCCCGCGCCGCGACCACCTGCGGGTCGTCCACCGGGCGGTCGAGCAGGTCCAGCAGCGTGCGGTAGCGCGTCCACGGCTCGCCGGACGCCAGCAGCCAGTCGGTCACCCCAGTTTCGACAGTTGTCATCTCACCCACCTCCGAACGGCTCGAGCACCTGACGGGGTGGGAAAGTCAGCGCCCCCGGTTTGCACAGGTGCGCGCAGGCGCTGCAACCCACCTGGCAGCGGAACGGCTCGACCACCTCGACCCGCCCGTCGTCGGTGGCGGCCAGGACGCCGAAGGTACAGAAGCGCAGGCACGCCCCGCAGCCGTCGCACAGCTCGGCGTGGATCGTCGGGTACCAGGGGATCGTCTCCCGCGGCCGACCGCGCCAGACGCCGTAGTTAACCGTGCAGGCGCAGCCAGCTTGCAGGCAGAAGCGCCGGTACTCGCGCAGCAGCGCCTCACGGTACTCGTCCATCGCCGCCGACGGGATGTAGTTGTGCCGGCGGACGCGGGCGAGCAGTTCGTCCACCGCCGTCTCGTCGGGCGGGCGACCCTCCTCACGCAGCGCCGCAAAGACCTCGTCCAGCCCGATCATGCCGACGGTGACCTGCCCGACCCGCACCTGCCGATAGCTGGAAGGCTCCACGCTCATGGTCAGACCCCCAACAGTTCCATCAGCCGCCGCGCTCCCTCGATGTGCGCGGGCTCCTGGACCGGTGGGCACTCGTCCAGCGCGTGGTTGCCCATCAGCAGGCCGAAAGCGAAGGCCATGCAGGTCGCCTCGCCGCAGAGGCCACAGTTGCGCTTCGGCAGCAGCCGGTAGACGTCCAGCGGCCCCACCAGGGTGCGGCGCTCATAGGAGGGGGTGATCTCCGCCCGCCGCCGCCAGGTCTCGTTGCACAGCTCCTGGAACCAGGCCAGTTGCGCCGCCGCGTCCTCCGCCCCGTCCACCTTGGCCAGCGCCGCCCCGTCGGGGTAGAACGTGAGGATGCGTTCGCCCCGCTTGACCGTCACCGTGTTGCCGCCGGGGTTGTACATCAGGTGCGGGACGGTAGCGTTCAGGTAGGGGAAGACAGGGGAAATGTCGTCGGAGAAGCGGGCCATGACCCGGTTCTTGGTCGGGTCGGCGATGCAGTCGAAGACGTGCGTGATGGTGAAGCTGCGCCAGAGGACATCGTTCTTCGTCATAGAGTCTCCGTAGAACGCGGCTCACCGCCGGCCGAACAGGTCGCCAGAGACGTGGGTGATGCCCGCCCCGGGCACCTCGATCAGCACCTTTCAGCCGCCTTCCAGCAACTGCTTGACCTGCTTCTTGAGGTGCTGATCGAGGAACGCCAGCGCACCCGCCTCATCTCGGTCCAATAGGATGCGGCACAGGTCGAGCAGTTCTTCATCGGACAACACAAGCGTCAATCCCTTCTTCATCTCACACCCTGTTCCTACTCTCAATCGCTGCCCTTCATCCCAAGCGCAACTTCTACCGCCCGCTGCACCTCGTCGAGGGTCGGTGGGCGGCCGCCGACGATGAACCGTCCATCGGCGTAGCACATCGGGACGGTGCTGCCTTTGTGGAAGGCGTACTTCAGCGCCGGGCTGGGTTCCTCCGGCCACGGCATCCCCCGGGCGAAGACCACCAGCCGCACCTGGTCGGGGTAGCGGCGGACGATCTCCTCCATCACGGCGAGCACTTCGCGGCACTTGCTCGTCGGCGGTTGGGCAAT
>DAOTYW010000371.1:0-12714 GCA_034434755.1 Anaerolineae bacterium
CACGTCGCCTGCATCGAGATCATCCGCCCGTTCGAGCGGACCATCCCGCTGGATGTGGTGGGGCTGCTCGCCGGCGTCTACACGGTGGACGTGAACGGGATCGGCGGCGCGTTCACGCTGACGACGGACAACGTCCTCCCCCGGTAAGCCACAAAGAACCCCCTCCTGCAGGCTTCAGAGCCTGCGGGAGGGTCTCTGTACCACCTACTCCTCGGCGAGGACGACGATCCGGTCGCCCTCGGCGAAGGCAATCCGCTTCGACTTATCAGGGTTGAGCACTACACCGTACGACCGATCCGCGTCGCCCGCCTGAGCCTGTAGCCGGTAGCCGATGGCGACCTCGCCGCGGCGCCGGGCGGCCTCCACGACCGTGTAGAAATTCACCGCCGCGCCCAACCGGACATAGTTCTCCGCCGGCTTGATGTAGATCTCCGATCCCTGCGGGTCGAAAAGATCGGCAAAGACGGCATTGAGCTGCTTGTTCTCCGAGACCTGGGCCAGTATCAGGCTCACCAGCCGGTCGCTGACGATGAAATCATCGGCCCGCGTGACCTCGGCCAGGTTGCGGTTGCGGACGTCCACCATCTCGCTGACGATCGGCAGGTGATAGCCGCCCCGCTCGGCCATGTCCCGCAGGTGCAACAGGGTGATCAGCGTCCGCGCATCGGCCTGCTGGGCATCCAGATGGCCGTAACAGAGAACGACCACGCGGTCGTAGGTGTGCACCCCCAGCCCCTCCAGCGTCTGGCGGTCGGTCGTCTCGCCCAAACGGAAGGTGACGGTTTGATGGACCAGGTCGGAGCAGCAGTGTTCCAGCGCGGAGCCGTCGCTGGTATCGGCCACGACCGTGACCAGCGAACCCGCGGCGACGTAGCGGTCCAGCTCGTTGATGATCGCCGGGGCGCGCCAGTTCCAGCCCAGGATGAGCGTCCGTTCCGGCCGCGCCGGCATCGGCTGGGCCACCCGAATCGCTGTCTCGTCGATCCCCAGGTCAGTCAGCCCCGACAGCACCACCGTGTCATCGTCCTCCGAGATGGCGATGACCTGATCCCCCTCGGCGATGACCGTGTCCATCGGCGGGTTGAGACGGACACCGTCGCGGCTGTACAACCCAATGACCGCCGAATCCTCGTAGGCCAGCAGCGCTTCGCCAAAGGTCCGGCCCGTCAGCCGCGGTTCGGCCTTGAAGTAGATCTCGTCACCGCCGAAATCGAGTAGTTCGGTGTAGACCACCGAGAGGCCGGACTGTCGGCAGGTCTGGGCGATGACGCGGGCGATCAGGTCGCTGATCAACACCAGCTCCACCTCGTCCCGTCCGACGATGCGGGCGACCTCCGCGTTCTTCGGGTCGCGGATCTCGGCGACGATATGGTACGCTCCGGCGGGCTGCGTCGGCGCCTGGAGGACCGCCAGGATCGTCTTGATCGTCTGAGCATCGCCATCGCTCTTGTCGGGCGAGAGGATGATGATCGAGCGGGCGGTGTGCAGGCTGACGATCTCCAGGTCGGCAGGTTCGACCGGTTGGCCGGTGCGGCAAACAATGCGCGTTTTGCCGGTTGGGCCGGCCTTGTCGCGGATCTCGTCCTCCATGTCCACCTTGTCCCTGTCGGCCAGGATAACGATGCAGGAGCGCGGCCGATTGGCATGGGCGACGGCCAGCTCGGAGATGATCGAGAAGATCTGTTGCGACCAGCCCAGGATCACCGTGTGATCGGTTTCCACGACCCGCGAACGGCCTTTGCGCAGCTCCACCAGCTTTCCCTCGATACCGCTGGTCAGCACACCGATGAGCGTACTGATGATGAACACCCCGCCGAGGGTGACAGCGAACATCACCAGGCGGAAAGCCCAGCCGGTATCGCCGCCCATCGTGCCGGCATCGAGAGTGCGCATCAGGCTTTCCCATGCCGCCTCGGAGAAGCTGAGCGGCTCACCGCCTTCCTGACGGATCCCGGTGACGGCGATCAGCACAGCAGCGGTCACGATCACCACCACCGAAAGGACGGCCAGCCCGGCAATCATCGCCGCCGTGCCCCTGGACATGAAGTTGTCGAACCAGTAGCGGACACGATCCCGGAAGACAGCGTTCACCCGTCACCTCCTGCCAAAGACCGCAGAGATTGCGAGGCCATCATAGTAACTTCTCACCCTCCCGCAGGTTCGGAAGTGACCGGGCAACGAATCGGAGGAACCATTGTAGTGCGATTCGGGTGGCAAATTGCGCCCCAACCTGCGGGAGGGTGAGCAGTCACATTATAGCGACAAAGGGAGTCTCGTCAAATCGCCACCCATGGAACTGCTCACCCTCCCGCAGGTTCGGAAGTGACCGAGCGACGCATCGGAGTGGCCATAGCAGTGCGATGGGGGCTGCCAATGGCGTCCAAACCTGCGGGAGGGTGAGCAGTTACCGACCCATTTGACAGCGTAGGGCAAAAATGGTACAATCTTCTCGACAACTGCATCGAGCAGCCGCTCGCCGAAAGACGATGAACAGGAGGAGTAGGCTGGCGCGGCGCTGGCGAGCCGGCCCACAGGCCGGACAGAGAAAGGGGCCACAGGCTGCAAGCCCCCGGCAGCGCCACCAACCGAAGGTCGCCTGGGAGTCGAGGGGTCGAACCGGGGTCCGCCCCGCACAGACCCTTCCGGGTCCGCCCGTTACTGCGGAAGCCCTTGGCCGCCCGCGTTCGCCTGGGCGGGCGAGGACGAGCGAGAGCGCCGGCCCGGCCGGCGAAGCAGGGTGGTACCACGGAACGCCCCTTCCGTCCCTGAACGGAGGGGGCGTTTGCATTCATCTTGCGCCCAAACCTGCGGGAGGGTGAGCAGTGATAGGAGGTGTACGATGGCCTGGTGGGAAACGCTGTTCGATGACCGCTACGCGCGCCTGTGGGGGCCGCTGGCCTCGCCGGAGATCGCCCAAAAGCAGGCCGACAGCATCGTCGCGTACCTGGATCTGCAGCCGGGCGACTCGGTGCTCGACCTGGCCTGTGGCTATGGCCGGGTCGCCATTCCGCTCGCCCAGCGCGGCTTCGAGGTCACCGGCCTCGATCTGAGCGCCACGCTGCTCGGTCAGGCCCGCGCCGCCGCGCAAGAGGCCGGCGTGCAGGTCGCCTGGCACCAGGGGGACATGCGCGAGATCCCCTGGAGCGACCGCTTCGACGCGGTGATCAATGTCTTCTCCTCGTTCGGCTACTTTGCCGATGAAGAGGAGAACCGCCGGGTGCTGAACAGCGCCGCCCGCGCCCTGCGCCGCCCACGCCCCGCCCGCGGCCGGCGCGGCGGACGCTTCTTGATTGACGTCGTCAACCGCGACTGGCGCGTCCGGCAGGACATCGACCGCTACTGGTTCGAGGCCGGCAACCTGACCGTGCTGGCCGATCCGTGGCTGGATCCGGTCGCCGGACGGGCCGGCGAGACGTGGCGCTGGCAGGAAGATGGACAGTGGCAGAGCCTGGAGTTCGATGTCCGCCTGTACACAGCCACCGAACTGAAAGCGCTGATCGAGTCCGCCGGCCTGCACCGGGTGACGATCTACGGCGGCTGGGAGCGGGAACCTTTCGGGCCGCAGTGTCATCGGATCATCGCTGTCGCAGAGCAATGAACCATGTCCATCCGTGCAATCCGTTGAAATCCGTGTCCGAGGAGAGCAGAATGAGCGAGCCATTAGCCCCGATCTACAATCCGCAGGAACACGAGGAGCGCATCTATCGCTGGTGGGAAGAGCAGGGGTATTTCCGGCCCGAGAAGCAGCTCGAACTGGGCCGCGCCTCCGCTGACGGCCCGCGCTGGTGCATCACCCTCCCGCCGCCCAACGTCACCGGTGCGCTGCACCTGGGCCACGCCATGGTCGCCGCCGTCGAGGACGCGATGACCCGCTACTACCGCATGCGCGGCTGCGAGACGCTCTTCCTGCCCGGCAGTGACCATGCCGGCATCGCCACCCAGAACGTCGTCGAGCGCGAACTGCGCAAGGAGGGCCTCACCCGCCACGACCTGGGACGGGAAAAGTTCATCGAGCGGGTCTGGCAGTGGAAGCATGTCTACCACGCCCGCATCACCGAACAGTCGAAACGGTTGGGCATCTCCTGCGACTGGCAGCGCGAGCGCTTCACCCTCGATCCCGACCTGAGCCACGCCGTGCGCGTCGCCTTCGTGCGCCTGTACGAGAAAGGGCTGATCTATCGCGGGACCTATATGGTGAACTGGTGCCCTCGCTGCACCAGCGCGGTCTCCGACCTGGAGGTGATCCCGGACGAGCGGGCCAGCAAGCTGTACACGGTGCGCTATCCGGTCGTGAACGAGGACTGGGACGGTTCCTCCGCCAGCCTGGAAGCCTGGGGCAGCGGGCGATGGGCACAGGGCGCGAACCAGTTCATCGAAATGGCCACCACCCGCCCGGAGACCATCCTGGGCGATACCGCCGTCGCCGTCCACCCCGACGACCCGCGCTGGCGTCACCTGGTGGGGCGCACCGCCGTCGTGCCGGCCGTCGCCCGCCGCGTGCCGATCATCGCCGACGAGGCGGTGGACCCGCAGTTCGGCAGCGGCGCGGTGAAGATGACGCCGGCCCACGACCCGACCGACTATGAGATCGGCCTGCGCCACCATCTGGAGGCGGTCAACGTGCTGACCGACACGGCGAAGATGAACGAGCACGCCGGCCCCTACGCTGGGCTGGATCGCTTCGACTGCCGCCGCGCTATCCTGGCCGACCTGGAGACAGAGGGCCTGCTGGTCAAGGTCGAGCCATATACCCACGCCGTGGGCACCTGCGAGCGCTGCGCCACCGACATCGAGCCGCGTATCTCCACCCAGTGGTTCGTGCGCACCCGGCCGCTGGCCGAGCCGGCGATCCAGGCCGTCCGCGAGGGCCGCACAGTCATCATCCCAGAACGGGAGGAGAAACGCTTCTTCCACTGGATGGAGAACATCCGTGACTGGTGCATCAGCCGCCAACTGTGGTGGGGCCACCGCATCCCGGTCTGGTACTGCGACGACTGCGGCGGCCAGACCTGCACGGTCGCCGATCCGACCGTCTGCGCGCACTGCGGGAGCGCGAACATTCGCCAGGACGAGGACGTGCTGGACACGTGGTTCTCCTCCGGCCTGTGGCCGTTCTCGACCCTGGGCTGGCCGGACACCGAGGCGCACGACTACCGTCGTTACTACCCCACCGATATGCGCGAGACGGCTTATGAGATCCTCTTCTTCTGGGTGGCGCGGGAGATGATGCTGGGCATCGAGATGACCGGCCAGCCTCCCTACGCCACCGTCTACCTCCACGGACTGGTGCGCAATGAAGAGGGCAAGAAGATCAGCAAGTCCATGGGGAACATTGACGAGTACGATCCGTTGAACATCATCGAGAAATACGGCTGCGACGCGCTGCGCTACACCCAGTTGACCAGCTCCACGCCCGGCCTGGACATGAACCTCGACCCGCGACGGCTGGAGAGCGCGCGCAACTTCGGCAACAAGGTCTGGCAGGCGGCCCGCTTCACCCTCTCCGCCCTCCAACCTCCAACCTCCAACCTCCAACCTCCAACTTCCAACCTCCAACTTCCCGACCGCTGGATCCTCTCCCGCCTCAACCGCCTCGTCGAGAGCGTGACCCGCCTGTTCGACACGTACCAGTACGGCGAGGCCGGGCGGCAGATCAACGACTTCCTGTGGGGCGAGTTCTGCGACTGGTATCTCGAGGCGTGCAAGGTGCGCCTGTACGACGAGGCGGCGGAAAAGGAGACGCCGCGCGCGGTCCTGCTGCACGTCCTGGAAACCTCGCTGCGGCTGCTGCACCCGTTTATGCCCTTCGTCACCGAGGTGATCTGGCAGGCGCTGCCGCAGGAGGTGCGCGATGGCGAGGCGCTGATCGTGGCTCCCTGGCCCACGCCCGACCCATCGCGGCTGGACGAGGAGGCCGAGCAGCAGATGAACACGCTCATGGACCTGGTGCGCGCCATCCGCAACGTGCGCGCCGAGTACGACGTGACGCCCGGCAAGCGCATCCCGGCCCTCATCGCCACGGGCGACGACGCCGGGTTCCTCGACGCGCAGCGCCCGATCCTCTGCGCGCTGGCCAAGCTCGACACGGACGGGCTGACCATCGCGCCGACCCTGCCCCCGCCGGCTCAGGCGGCGACCGTGGTGGTGGGAGACGTAGTCGGTTACCTGCCGCTGGCCGGGCTGGTGGACCTGCAGGCCGAGCGGGGTCGGCTGGCCAAGGAGCTGGCCGACGTGGAGGCGCGCATCAGCCGTAGCGAGTCGCTGCTGGCCGGCGACTTCGCCCACAAGGCCCCGCCATCGGTGGTGCAGCGCGAACGGGATAAGCTGGCCGAGCTACAAGCCAGCCGCGAACAGTTGCGGGCGCGGGTGCAGAGGATCGGGTAGGCAAGGATGCAAGTTTGCAAGTTTGCAAGTATGCAAGTTTGCAAGTTGTAGCGGATCGGGGTAGGAAGGTGACACGGAGACGCGGTGACGGGGTGACGGGGTAACGCGGAGACGCGGAGACGCGGAGACACGGAGAGGGGGAGATTCACCGTGTCACCGTGTCACCGTGTCACCGTGTCACCGTGTCACCGTGTCACCCCGTCACCCCGTCACCACGTCACCCCGTCACCCCGTCACCCCGTCACCGCGTCACCCCGTCACCCCGTCACCCCGTCACCGCGTCACCCCGTCACCGCGTCACCGCGTCACTCATACACCTTCTCCCCCTCCCGCTCCGCCTCCGGCGCGTCGGCCTCGACGTCGCGGAGATCCGAGCGTGGCGGGAGGATTTCCCGGTAGTACTCGTGCTGGATGATCAGGTCCATCACCTCGCTGGTGCCGGTCCAGATCATGATCAGCCGCGCGTCGCGCAGCAGCCGCTCGATCGGGTAGACGTTGGTGTAGCCGATGCCGCCGACGACCTGCATGCTGTGATTGATCACCTGCCAGGCGGCCTCGGTGGCAAACTTCTTGGCCTCGGAGACCAGGCGACGGACGCGGTTGGGGTCATCGCCCGCGTCCACGCTGCGCGCCGCCGAGTAGACCAGCCCGCGCGCCGCGTCCAGCAGGGTGATCGAGTCGGCCACCTTGAAGCTGACCGCCTCGAAGCGGCGGATCTTGTCGCCGAAGGCCTTGCGTTTGTCGGAGTAGCGGGCGGCCACCTCCAGCGCCGCCCGGCCCATGCCGATCGCCCCGGCGGCGCTGGTCATCCGTTCGGGGATCATCATGCGGTAGAAGATGTCGGCGGCGCCGTTCTCGACCCCCAGCAGGTTCTCGGCCGGCACGCGGACGTCGCGGAAGACCAGTCGACCGGTGCCGCCGCCGCGCGTGCCCAGCAGCCCGTAGAGGTACTCGGTCTCCACGCCCGGCCCCCGCTCGACGATGAAGGCGCTGATCGAGCGATGCGGCGGCCCGGCGGGGTCGGTGCGCGCGTAGACGAGGAAGAAGTCCGCCTCCGCCGCCCCGACGACGAAGCGCTTCTGCCCGCGCAGGACGTAGGCGTCGCCCTCGCGCCGCGCCTCGGCGGTCGTGCCGAAGAAGTCGGAACCGCCGCGCGGCTCGGTGAGCGCCTCGGCGGCGATCCGCTCCCCGCGGATCAGTGGTTGCAGCCAGCGCGCCTTCTGCTCCGGCGTGCCGAAGCCGTTCAGCGCCTCGCCGACGATGCTGGGCATCACGTAGGCGCAGGCCAGCGCCGTGCCCAGCACGCCCACCTCCTCGATGGCGATAATCTCGTCTTCCCAGCGCAGCCCACGCCCGCCGTACTCGCGCGGGAAGCGCATGCCCAGCAGGCCGAGCTGCCCGGCCTGACGGACGAAGTCGCGTGGGTAGCGCACCCGGTCGGCATCCATATCCAGCACCAGCTCACGCGGCACGGCCCGCACGAACGCTCGCACCTGGTCACGCAGGGCGCGCTGCTCCTCGGTCAGCATGGCGTCTAGCATTGTTACCTCCCTCGGACTACATCACGGACGACCATTACAGACCACGCGTAACTGCTCATCATCACTCTTCCTTTCCCACCTCCGCCCAGTGTAGCACAAACAACCAGCCGGAGCAACCGGGGCGGAGCCCCAGTTTGCCCTCCGAGGCTACATCTGCTATACTAACCGCATACCGGCCGTGGGATCGCGCCGGGAGAGAAAGGACGGAACATGACCGATCGGATCAGCGAACTGGGCCGGCAGGGTCAGTGGGACGAATACAAAGCCGCGGTCAAGAAGCGCTGGGAGACCCACGTGCACAAGCGCGCCAGACAGGCCGATGACGACCCGCTGAAGGACCACCAGGCCGCTCTGATGATGCTGGCGAACAAGCTGCCCATCGAACTGTGGATCGAACCCCGGCTGTGGGAAGCCGCCAGACAGAAAGCCGGGGACGAGCGCCGACTGAAAGCGACGATCCGCGAACTGCTCAAGCTGTGGGTCGCCGGCGACGTGGAGCCGTGGGGCGACCCACCTTGACATCCCTGTCCTTGTCATGTATAATTCGCCGCGCTGGCTCTCAGCGTCACCGGTCTGGCGACGTAGCTCAATGGTAGAGCAGGGGACTCATAAGCCCTTGGTTGGCCGTCCGAGTCGGCCCGTCGCCACAGCCGCGGCCCGGCCGTTATGGCCGGGTCGCTTGTCAACCGCGTTCCGGGGATGAAAGACCGCCGCACGATCGACGAGCTCTCCATCGAGGAGATCGAGGAAGTCCTCCGAGTCCGCAAGGCCGCCGCCCGGTTGGAACGGCTGCGCAAGGTCAAGGGGGAGATGCCGCTGCAGGACCCCCTGACCGCGCAGCCGGCAGTTGTCGGCCCGCCCCCGCTCCCTGATCGGCACCTGGACTTCCCAGGCGAGGGGGCGACGGCGGGTTTCCACGCCCGGGCAGTGGATGAGCCACTGCATCCCCCACCCGAACGCCGTTCCCGCCCCATCAATTGGGCCTGGCTGCGGGACAAGACCCTGCTGATCGTCGAAGTGATCATTCTCCTTGCCTTGCTCCTGGTATTCGCCGATGCCGTGCAGACTCGCCAGGCGCTGAATCGGGAGGCCCGCCAGGAACAACAGACCCTGTTGCCCTCCCCCACCCCCACCGCCCCGTCGCCGGCCATCCAGGTCGTGCTGCTGCCCGGCGGCCACACCCCGCCCGACTCGCCCGGCGGCCCGGCGCCGGAACCGATCCCGGCCCACCTGCGCGACCTGGTCGCCGCGATCACGCCGATGCCGGCGCCCACCCCCGGCCCCGAACACGCCGTGCGCATCCGCATCCCCTCTATCGGCGTGGACGCGCCGGTGGTCGAGGGCGACGACTGGGAAGCACTCAAGCGCGGCGTCGGCCACCACATCGGTTCCGCCAACCCCGGCGAACGCGGCAACTGCATCATCGCCGCCCATAACGATATCTACGGCGAGATCTTCCGCAACCTGCCCGACATCGAACTGGGCGACATCGTCGAGATGTATACCGCCAGCCAGGTCTATCGCTATGCCGTCACCCAGAAGCGGATCATCGAACCGACCGATGTGAGCGTGATGTACCCTACCAGCAGCCCGGTGCTGACGATGATCTCCTGCTATCCCTACGGGATCGACACCCATCGCATCGTCGTCATCGCCGAACTGCAACCCTAGGAGAGGATGATGAGCAAGAAAACGAACCGAGCCCGCCGACGGTACACGACCCCGCGCCTGTCCGCCACGCAGCGGGTCCAGCCATCCGCCGACAACCCGCAGCCCGGCCCAGCGCCCACCGCCCGACCCACCGTCGCGGCCGTGCGCGACCTGCGCGAGGAGTACCGCTATGTCGCCTCCGACCTCAAGCGGGTGGCGATCATCGCTGCGGTGATGTTGCTGGTCATGGGCGTGCTGGCAATCCTGCTGCTCTAGCTCTTGCATTTTGCCTTCTCTCTAAAACGTGCTATACTGTACTTGACATATAGAGAATGGCCGGGCAAACACCCTGCGCTTCTGTACCCTGCGGGAGGAGCCGAACCCAGTGGAGGAGTGGGCACAGCGCATCGAGAAAGCCGGGTTGAGTCCCGTCGCTGTCCTGTTGCTGGGGACGGTGCGCGCCCTGGGCTTCGTCGCCGCCCAGGCCCTGCTGTTCGGCCAGCCGCTTCTCAACGGGCTGGTCAGCCCGGCCGCGCTGGAGCGGGCCGGCGACTGGTTGGAAAGCCCGCAGCAGGTCGAGCAGCTCTTGCAACGGCTGGAAGAAGGAGGATGAGCGGAATGGCAGCGAATCCGCAGTTCAGTGGGCTCCACATCGGGGCCATCCTGCTGACGCTCCTGGCCTTCGTGCTGCTCCTCCTGCTCACCGCGCGCACGCGCGCCGGACGCCGCCCCACCGCCCGCCCCCTGCCCACCTTCGATCGGACGCCGGTCGAGCTGGGGCGCTCCGCCGAACGGGGCGCGTCCCTCCATGTCGTCGCCGGATCGGCAGGGATCGGCGGCGAGCGGACTATGGCCTCCCTGGCTGCGCTGGACGTCCTCGACGGGCTGGCCGATCAGGCCGCCGCCTACGGCACACCACCAGTCGTCACGGTCGGCGACCCGACGATGTTGCCCCTGGCCGAGGATGTCCTGCGCCGCGCCCACGTGCGCCGTGGCACACCAGAACGCTACAACCCAGCGATGGTACGCTTCGTCGCTACCCACCCTGCCGTCTACGCCGCCGGCGCTGCCGATGTCACAAGCCACGAGCGCGTCTATGGCAACGTGATGGTCGGTTCGTTCGACCAGGAAGCCTCCCTGGTCGCCCACGTCGCCGAGGTGCGCGAGCAGCCCCAGATCGCCGCCGTGGACCGCCTGGGATCGCTGGCCGCGCTGTACCCGGCCGTGACCTCCCTGGCGATGGGCGAGGAAATGTACGCCGCCGCCGCCCGGCTCGCCGGACGCCCCCACCACCTGGCCAGCCTGCAAGTGCAGGACGTCCTGCGTATCCTCGTCCTGGTGATCATCGTGCTGACGGTACTTGGCCTTTTCTGAGAGGACCGCGATGGGACGTCTGATCCGCTTGCTCTCCATAGCCATCGCCGTCATCTGCGGCCTGATCGTCTTCATCGGCTACCTGCTGCCGATCAGCCCGCTCGCCGCCCTGCGCGATTACCTGGTGCGCAGCGCGGTCATCGTGGCCGCGTTCGCCTTTATCTTGGGCTTCTTCAATGTGTTGCGCGTCCACCTGCGACGCATGAGCCGGGGCGGACAGAACGGCCTGTACAGCGGCCTGTTGATCCTGGCGGCCCTGATCAGCCTCGGCGTGACGTCGGTCGGGCTGACCGTCGCGCATGTGAGCAACGCACCCGCCCAGGCCGTCCAGATCGCTACTACGGCGAGCGGTGCGTGGTTCCGTTACGTACTCTCCCCCCTGCAGGCCAGTGTGACCGGCCTGATCGCGTTCACTCTGACCATGGCCGCCTTTCGGCTGCTGCACAACCGCCGCGATCCGCGCGCGATCATCGGCGCGCTGGTGTTCCTCCTCTCGGCGGTCATCATCCTGCTGAGCACGCTGCAGTTGCCCGGCCGCGTGGGAGAGGTCTTGACGGGGCTCCGCCAGACCGTCTTGTCGGCTCTGGCGACCGCCGGCATGCGCGGCATTCTCATCGGCGTCGGGCTGGGCACCCTGTTGATGGGTCTGCGGATCATCACGGGGCTGGACCGCCCATACAGCGATTCGTGAACCTGGAAGAGCGATGATCACCTGTCCGAAGTGTGGGAGCGCCAATCCAGAGACGAGCCGTTTCTGCAACGAGTGCGGCGCCGCCCTGCCGCGCGGCACGGGGCAGCGCTGCCCAATGTGCGGGACGATGAACCCGCTGGGCAACGTATTTTGCGATAAGTGCAGCGCCCGTCTCGTACCGCTCATCGGCGGGCCGCCGGAGGGACGGCCCGAAGAGGCCCCCGGTCGCCCGCCCATCCGCGGCATCTCCCTGCCGACGATCCCGCTCGGCAAGGAACAGCCAGCAGAGCCAGCAGCCCCCGGCCCAGAAGGAGACTGGCTGAGCAAGATGCGCGCCGGAGCAGAGGTCGGAGCCGGAAAACCCGCCGCCGAGGAGATCGAACCTGTCGAGTTGCCCGATTGGCTGGCCGGTCTGGCATCAGCTGGGCCGCCCGCCGCGCCGGTAGCCCCCGAGCCCCCCGCCGCGCCAGAGACCGGCGTTCCGGACTGGCTGGCCGACTTGCGAGCCGGCGAACCCCCTGCCGCTCCAGCGGCAGAACCCGCGTCGGCCACGCCCGAGGTCGGCATTCCCGATTGGCTGACCGGGTTCACCGCGCCGCCGCCCACCGTGGAGGCCCCGCCCGCCCCAGCCGAGGTGCCCGACTGGCTGGCCGAGCTGGCGCCCACGGCGCCCGCGCCGCCGGTCGAGGAGGCCCCGCCCGCCCCGGCCGAGGTGCCTGACTGGCTGGCCGCCCTGGCGCCCACGGCGCCCGCGCCGCCGGTCGAGGAGGCCCCGCCCGCCCCGGACGAGGTGCCTGATTGGTTGACCGGTATTCAAGCGATCCAGGCCCCTGTCGAGCAGGAAGCACCGGCTCTGGCGCCGGCAGAGATCCTCGACTGGCTGGCCGAGTTCCAGGCCGCGCAACCGCCCGGCGAGGCAGCGCCCCCGCGCGTGGAACCGCAACCTTCCCCCCTGCCTCCGCCGCCTCCGGCCGTGGAACGGCTGGCGCCGCCGGAACGCCCGCTGCCGGAGGGCCTGGTGCAGGCCGAGATCCCCGCCTGGCTGCAGGCGCTGCGCCCGAAGAGCGAGGCAGA
>DAOTYW010000372.1:0-8566 GCA_034434755.1 Anaerolineae bacterium
CACTCCCTCTCCCTCCCCCACCCCCACCCCACTGCCCGGCGACCTGCTCACCCTGGGACAGGAGGCGCTGTGGGCCGGCGATACGTCCGGCGCGGTGCTGACCTTCCAGGCCGTCCTCGCCGCCACCCCCAGCGATGACATCGCCGCCCAGGCCCTGCTCGACCTGGGCCGCGCCCTTCTCTACGACCAGGCCTACGCCGACGCGGTCGCTGCCTTCCAGGAACTGCTGGCCCGCTTCCCCGCTTCACCCCTGGCTCACGAGGCTCACTTCCACCTGGCCGAGGCGCTGGTCGGCGCGGGCGACCCGCTGGCCGCCGCCGCCCACTACCGCGCTTACCTGGACGGCGGGACGGCCATCGCTCCCTACCTCTACGAGTGGCTGGGCGATGCCCTCTATGCCGGGGAGGACTACGCCGGCGCGGCAGAGGCCTATCAGACTAGCATCGCGAGCGCGCCCGACCTGTCCTTCGAGGTCGGCATGCGCGAGAAGCTGGCCCTCGTTCGCGTGGCGCAGGGGGACTACGATTCCGCTGTGGCCGAGTACGAGACGATCCTGGCCCAGGCCCAGATCGCCGACTACCGCGCCCGCGTCCTCCGTCAGCTCGCCGATACGCTCCTCCTGGCCGGCCGCTACGCGGAAGCCTACGCCCGCTACCGGGAAGTGGTGGAGACGTACCCCACCAGCGCAGCGGCCCATCCCTCACTGGTCGCTCTGGTCGAAGCGGGTGTGCCGGTGGATGACCTGACCCGCGGCATCGTGGACTACCACGCCGGGGCCTACGACCCAGGGGTGGCGGCGCTGAATCGCTACATCGCCGCCAATCCCGACCACTCCGGCGCTGCCCACTTCTACGCCGGCATGTCCTACCTGGCCGTGGGCAGTGCGGGACTGGCCGAGGCCCAGTTCCGCGCCCTGGTCGAGGACCACCACGAGAGCGAGCTATGGGGAAGCGGCTGGATGGGCCTGGCCCAGTCGCTGCGCGATCAGGGCGACATCGAGGGAGCGGTGGCGACCTATCGGGCGTTCGTCCGCGCCGCGCCTGGCCACTCCCGCGCCCCGGAAGCGCTGTGGAACGCGGCGCAGCTCCTGGAACAGGCCGGCGATCTTTCGCGCGCCGCCAGCGCCTACGAGGACTGCTGGGCCGCCTACCGCGCCTCCGATATGGCCGCCCCGGCCCTCCTGCGCGGCGGGCTGCAACATTATCGCCTCGGCGCGGTCGGCAGCGCCATCAACGACTGGCAGGTCCTGGCTGCCAACTACCCCGCGTACCGCTCCGCTGCCTTCCTCTGGCTGGGCAAGGCCTACCTGGCCGCCGGACAGCCGATCTCCGCCACCGCCGCCTTCGACCAAGCCGTCCAGGCCGACCCGCTGGGCTACTATGGCCTGCGCGCCGCCGAGCTGCTGGCCGACCCGCAGGCTATGCCGTTCCCGCCCGCCGACTATGCCCCACCTGCCGACCCCGATGCCGGACGGGACGAAGCCGAGGCTTGGCTGGCCAACTGGCTAGGCCTGGACTCCGCCGCGAATGTCGGGGCATTGGACGCCGCCCTGAGCGCCGATCCCCGCCTACAGCGCGGCCTGGAGCTGTGGCGGCTGGGCCGGCGCGAGGAGGGCAAGGCCGAACTGGAAGCGCTCCGTCAGGCCACCACCGACGATGCGCTGGCCCAGTACCGTCTGGCGCTCCTGTTCCGCGACATCGGCCTCTACCGTTCCTCGATCCTGGCCGCCCGGAACGTCATCCGCCTCTCGCCGGCCGCCACCGTGCTCGACGCGCCGCCCTTCATTGCCCGCCTGGCCTATCCGACCTACCACGACGACTTGATCCTGGCCAACGCCCTATCGGAAGACCTGCCGCCACTGCTGCTCTTCTCTCTCGTGCGGCAGGAAAGCCTCTTCGAGGGCTTCGCCACCTCCTCGGCCTACGCCCACGGCCTGATGCAGGTGATCCCCTCCACGGGCGACTACATCGCCGGTCAACTGGGCTGGCCGCCAGGTTACGAGACCACCGACCTGTACCGCCCGTTCGTCAGCGTGCGCTTCGGGACGTGGTACCTGGCGCGGCAACGTGACCGCTTCGACGGGCGGCTGGACGTGGCCCTGGCCGCCTACAACGGCGGGCCGACCAACGCCGCCAACTGGCTCGCCAACGCCGGCGACGATCCCGACCTCTTCACCGAGATGATCACCCTCGACGAGACACGCCTCTACTTGCGCCTGATCCGCGAGCACTACGCGGTGTATACGGCACTCTACGGTCAGTGAGCCAATCTGCAAACCCGCAAACTTGCAAACTTGCATACTTGCATACTTGCATACTTGCCTACTTGCTGTATACTTCCCCCTATGAACAACTCACACACTCTCATCATCGGCGCCGGCATCGCCGGCATGCAGGCCGCGCTGGACATCGCCAACGCCGGCCACGAAGTCCTGTTGGTCGAGCGGCTGCCGTCCATCGGCGGACGGATGGCTCAGCTCTCGGAGACCTTCCCCACGCTCGACTGCTCGCAGTGCATCCTCACCCCGCGCACGGTCGAGGTCGGTCACCACGACCACATCCACCTGCTGACCTACTCCGAGGTCGAGACCATTGACGGTGAGGTGGGCCAGTTCCGGGTGCGCATCCGCCGCCATGCCGCCTACGTGGACTGGGACAAGTGCACCGGTTGCGGCCTCTGTCAGGAGAAGTGCCCCAGCAAGACGCCGGCCGAGTTCCAGCGCGGCATCGGCCTGCGCAAGTCCATCTACACCCTCTCGCCGCAGGCGGTGCCCAACAAGCCGGTGATCGACCGCGCTTCCTGCATCTACTTCCAGCGCGGCAAGTGCCGGGCCTGCGAGAAGCTCTGCCCGGTCGGCGCGGTGAACTTCGAGCAGGAGGACGCGCTGATCGAGGCCGAAGTGGGGGCGATCATCCTGGCCACCGGCTACGATCTCTACGGGCTGGAGAACATGCCGGAGTACGGCGGCGGGAAAGTGGCCGACGTGATCGACGCGCTGGCCTTCGAGCGCATCCTCTCCGCCTCCGGCCCCACCGCTGGCAAGGTGCTCCGTCCCTCCGACGGCCGCGAGCCAAAAGAAGTGGTCTTCGTCCAGTGCGCCGGTTCACGCGAACCGCAACGTCATCTCTCTCACTGTTCGAAGATCTGCTGCATGTACAGCGCCAAGCAGGCGATCCTCTACCGTCACCGCGTCCACGACGGCCAGGCCTATGTCTTCTACATTGACATCCGCTCGCCCGGCAAGCGGTACGACGAGTTCATCCAGCGGGCGATGGAGGAAGAGCGCGTGGTCTACCTGCGCGGCAAGGTCTCGCGCATCTACCGCGCGGATAGCCAGGTGATGGTCTTGGGCGCCGACACGCTGAGCGGCGAGCAGGTGCGCATCGCCGCCGACATGGTGGTAGTGGCCCCGGCGCTGTTGCCGCGTCCGGAGACGCGCCGGCTGGCCGGGATGCTGGGGGTGGAGATTGACGACCTGGGCTGGCTCACCGCCGCCAACGGCGACCTGCAACCGGTGAGCACGAACCGTCCGGGCGTCTTTCTCGCCGGCACAGATGTGGGCCCGATGGACATCCCGGAGACCGTCGCCCATGCCAGCGCCGCCGCTGCGAAGGTGTTGGAGCTGTTGAGACACGGTGACGCGGTGACGCGGTGACACGGTGACGCGGTGACAGGGAGACGCGGTGACACGGTGACGCGGTGACACGGTGATTCCCCCTGTCACCGCGTCTCCGTGTCTCCGCGTCTCCGCGTCACCGTGTCACCGCGTCTCCGCGTCACCTCAGCGCCGTACCGCAGCGCGTGCAGAAGCGCGCCTCGCGGTTGGTCAGCCGGCCGCAGCGGGGGCATGAAACCGGCTGGGCTTCTCCCAGCGGCGCCCCGCAGGCGGAACACTTCGGCGCGCCGATCGGGTTGCCGACCCCGCAGTAGGGACAGGAAACGACCGTCTCATCCGCCGTCAACCCCAGGCTGGCCCCCACGCTCTCGCAGTAGTGCTCCACCGCTTCCCACACCCGCTGCGGCAGGGTCAGCCCGGAGACGCTGCGGGCGATGTCGTCCATGCGCCCGATCAGCGAGATCGGATTGACCAGCGCCATCAATCCCGTCTGCGCCAGGTCGGCCACGGCGCCCAGCCAGCGCTCCTGGCCGAGCGACACCTCGATCCCCCCTTCGATGCGGGCGATGCCGACGGTCAACGCCGACTGCGGGCCGCCCCAGCCCCAGTCGCGGGTGGCGATCTGCACCAGGACGTGATCGCCCCGTCCCACCCGCTGTGCCTTCAGGTCGCGATGGTTGAACTGAACCACCAGCGCGTCGGCCAACCCTTCGGGCTCGATTTTCCCACGATACGTTCGTCGCTCCATAGAATCACCGCCTTTAACCACAGATTGCACAGATTACACCGATTGATCCGTGCCATCCGTGTAATCCGTGTCATCTGCGGAAGTGCCTGGACTTCCAGGATGCCATGAGCGCCAGGCCCGAGAAGCCCAGCGTGGTTGCCATGGCACCAGGGCAATGACCGCCCTCGTCTCTCTGCGCGGGAACGGGTGAAGGTGCAGCCGTGGACAACGGGCGTGGTGTGGGAATGGACAAGCGGATGGGCGTGGGCGATGGCCGGAGAGTGGGTGTCGGGGAGGGCGTGGACAGCGGCTGCGCCGTCGGCGAGGCCGCCGGCGTAGGTGTTGCCGTGGGCAGGAGACCGCTGCTCCACGTCTGCATCTCCAACAGGCGACTATCGTCGGGGGCCAATTCCAGCGCCCGCAGCAGCGTGGGCTGGAAATCGGCGGGCAGCGGGCCCATGGGCGCGCTGACGGCGCGCATCCACTCCAGATACTCGACGTAGTGGTCCACCTCGTCGGGCGTCAGCTCCAGGGCGCGCCGGTACGCCGCTTCTGCCGACGCTGCCAGCTCGAGGCCGTCGCCGATCTCGACCAACCCGTAGCGAATCTGCACGCCGCCGCTCAGGGCGCGGGCCAACCGCAATTGCGCCTCGACCGAATCAGGCTGCGCTGCCGCCTGCGCCCGTGCGGCCACAATCTCTTCCCATGCGGGGATCGCCATCACCGTCAGCCGCACGTTGTCCTCGGCGGTCGGCTCCAGGTCGCTGAACTGCCACACCACGTCGGTGGCGGAGATCGTGAAACCCTCTGGACGGGGCGCGGTATCCCACGCCGAGTCGGGGGCGAGCACGGTGTTCGTCGAGTTGACGGCGTAGGGCAGGCGGAAAGTGATCGTGCCCTCGCCGATGGGCCCCCACCAACCTGCGCCCGTCTCCACGATGTAGTCGAACGTCCCGTAGGGGCGATAACCGACCGGCAGCACGTCGTAACTGACGCGGATGGTCACATCCTGGCCGGGTGGGAAGGTCACCGACCAGGTCGCCCAGGGGATCAGCGTCTCCGGCAGGGCGCCGGGCAGCATCTGCTCGACCACGGAGGCGGGGACGTCGTCCACCCAGGCCGCGAAGTTCGCGATCTGGTTGACCTCGCCGAAGCTGCTGGGCGCGCCGAGGGGAAACTGAACGTCGAATGACTCCTCCGCGTCTCCCCGATTGCGCATCACGAAACGGGCCTCGACGTGGCCGACAGTCGTGTCGGCGGTCAGGTTGCCATACTCAGTGATCGGCTCGTCCGCTGCGCGAACGACCAGCAGGACTTCTTCTTCGAGCATCTGCACGGACGTGACGGACGACCCGGGGTTGAGCGTATCGCCCTGCGGGTAGTTCGGTGGGGCCACGTCGGCCCACACCGACCGTGCCCACCCCATCAGGAGCACGGCACACAGCGAAAGCGTAGCCACTCGTCTCATCTCGCCCCTCCCATCAGCCACCCCTTTCGCATAGCCTATTCCAACTTCCAAGATGCGAAAAACCCACACATGTCACTTAACTCTCGCATATATGACTACGCGAAACCCCTCCGCGTCTCCCCATCTCCCCATCTCCGTGTCTCCGCGTCTCCGCGTCTCCCCATCTCCGCATCTCCCCCTCACCCCATCTCCTCCAAACCGCGAAAATACTCCGTCAGCAGCGCCGTCTCCGACCAGCCGGTTTCGCAGCGGATCAATTCGGCGATCCGCGCGACGCTCCGCTCTCCATCGCTCCAGTACCCCGCCAGCACTGGCAACACGCCGGACACCTTGCCGATCCGCCGCTGCAGATCCCACCAGCGATCCCGCCCCGCCTCGTCCAACCGCCCCACCGCGTCGGCGATCTGCAGCGGGCCGCGCGAGCGCCGGCGCGGCACGAACGCACTCCCCTCCACTTCCTCGGCCGCCGGCGCGGGACGATCGGGCAGCAGGTCGGCCGCCCGCGCCCACTCGGCGCGGGCGAACTCCGCATCCTCCGCCGCCAACGCCGCAACCTCCACCGCCGCCAGCCGCCGCACGCTCTCCAGCGCCTCCCGCTGACAGGCCGCCTGGTACTCCAGTTGCCGGCGCAGCGATTCCCGCCCCACCCCCTCCGCCTCGTCCGCCTCCGTCACAGCGGACTGCACCGTCGCCAACATCTGACGCCGGAAGTGCGTCGAGACCTCGCGGGCCAGCCAGCGCGCCTCGTCCGCCCCCGCCTGGGCCAGCCAATACCCGTAGACCGCCGCCAGCCCCCCTACCCGCGCCATCATGCGCGGGTCCACCCGGTCGGGCGTGTCCGCGCTGGTGTGATAGTAGCGGTCGGGCCACTGGATGATCATCGGCATCGGCACGCCAACCGACGGGTCGGAGAAGATATAGTGGTCCGACCCCGCGCCGAACGGCACGTCGGCGGTGCGGAAGAGCGGGTAGCCGCCTGTCTTGCTGAAGCCGGTCACCTCCGGCAAGAGGTGTTGGCGCAGCCGCGAAAGGAGCACCGCCGTGAAGTTCGCCAGCGCGTGCGGCGGCTGCTCGAACAGCAGCGAGCTGCCGCACTGCGCCTGGTCCTGGCCGACCATGTCCAGGTTCAGCCCGGCGACCATGCGCGGGATGCGCGCCTCGTGCGCCGACAGGTAGGCGAACGTGCCGGTCATCTCCGGCAGCCAGAGGAAGCGGATCGTCCGATAGGGCGGGTTCAGCGCGCCCCGCCGCACCAGGCCGGCCAGCGCCGTCGCCGCCTCCAGCAGCGCCGCCACGCCGGAGCCGTTGTCGTTGGCCGAGGGCTGCGGATGGCAGAGGTGCGCCACCAGCACCACCTCCTCGTCCGTCGCGCCGGGGATGGTTGCTTCCACCACCTCGAACGTCCCGTCGTAGAGGCGGGCGTCCACGCGGGCGCGCACGCGCAGCGTCTGTTCGCGGGCCAGCCGGCGCAGCCGTTCGCCCTGTCGCGGGGTGATGGCGAAGCCGAAGCCGCTCGGCTGGCGGCCCTGCCACCAGAACGAGGTGTACTGCACCGCGTCGGGCAGGCCCCAGACGGGACGGACCGGTTCAGTCTCGGTCATCCCGTCGTAGATGAGGCCGACGGCGCCGCGGCGCACGACGGCCAGGTCGTGCACCCGCTGCACCGCCCCTCGCGCCAGGACGACCTTGCCGCGCACGTCCAGTCCCTCGTACTCGGCGGGGTCCTCGCCCTTGTCCAGCACGACCACCTCGGCCTCGCCGTCGAAGGACAGGCTGCGGACAACCAGGTGGAGCGGCAGGTCGCGGTAGTCGGCCAGCTTGCCGGCCTGGTGCGCCGGCTCGACCAGGTGCAGCATCCCGTGCCGGGCGTCCCACTCCTGGAAGCTGGCGCAGCTCCAGAAGGACGGGCCCACCTCGGCGGGGAAGGTGAGGATGCGCGCCTCCAGCCCGGCCTGGCGCAGCCGTTCGCAGAGCCACTCGGCGGCGCGGCGGAAGCCGGGGCTGGCCTGGATGCGGTGGAAGCGGGCGACCTCGGCGACGGCGCGGGCCGCCGCCCGTCCCGAGACCTCGCCTTCGATGGACCGCCACAGAGATTGGAACATGGAACTCCTTTGCGAAAATTGCGCCTACACCTGCGGGAGGGTAGGCAGTTAACGAAGCACTGTCAACGCCTCCAGGACGTGGGCGCGCAAGTCGGCAGGCAGGTTCGCCAGGGCGGTCTCCGGCGGGACGCCGGCGAGGATCGCCTGCAGGCCGCGTCCGAGGGCGGCCTGGGTGGGATGCGGCGCCTTGGCGATGGCCTCGCAGATCGCCCAGGCCTGCTGACCGGCCTGGTCGTCCCCCTGGCGCGCGGCGCGGACCATGGCCAGCAGGTCGTCCAGGGTGAGCATCCGGGCGCCCTGCGCCTGGGCGAGCAGCTCGTCCACCTGGGCAAGCCAGCGGGCGAAGCCCAGGCGGGCAAAGCCCTGGCGCGCTTCCCGCAAGAGGGCGATGGCGTCGTCGCGGCGGCCCTGCGCCAGGGCCAGTTGGCCTAACCGGGCCAAAACGGCGGACTGGCCCTCGACATCGCCGATCTGCCGGCTGATCTCCAGGCTCTCACGGTACAGCCGCTCCGCTTCCGAATAGTCCCCTTGCATGTGATGCAGGTCGGCCAGATCAAACAGCGTCACCGCCCGCGAGCGCACGTCGCCCAACTGCTCATAGACCGCCAGTGCTTCCTGGTGCAGGGCCAGCGCCCCGGCCACGTCGCCCCCTT
>DAOTYW010000373.1:0-13454 GCA_034434755.1 Anaerolineae bacterium
CCGCCCAGCACACCGATCGCGTGGGCATCGTCCACCATCAGGCGGGCGCCGTACTGACGGCAGAGCGGGATCAGATCGGGCAAGGGAGCGATGTCTCCCCCCATACTGAATACCCCGTCCACGATCACCAACCGGCCCGCGTCCTCCGGCAGATTCGCCAGTACCCGTTCCAATCCCTCCAAATCATTGTGCGGAAAACGGCGCATCTGACCGAAGGATAGCCGACACCCGTCGAGCAGGCTGGCGTGATCCTCTTTATCCGTGACGGCGAAATCGCCCCGTCCGACCAGCGCGGAGATCGTGCCGACGTTGGTCTGATAACCGGTGGAGAAGATCAAAGCCGCCTGTTTCCCGACGTAATCGGCCAGTCGTCGCTCCAGTTCCAGGTGCATCTCCAGCGTGCCGTTGAGGAAACGCGAGCCGGTACAACTGGTGCCATAGCGGCGCACGGCTTCCTCCGCCGCCTGGCGCACCTTCGGATGAGTGGTCAGGCCCAGGTAGTTGTTCGAACCGATCATGATCAGCCGATGATCACCCTTCCAGGCTACCGTCCCCTCGCTGCCCGTGAGCGGGATAAAGTAAGGATACAGACCGATCGCCTGCATTTCCCTGGCTTGAGTGAACTCACCACACTTGTTGAACAGGTCCATGGCGCATCTCCTTCGCGAGAGTTATCTGGAATAACACTTCAGCATTATCAAAGACACGAAAGATTCAAGGAAGGTCGTCGTAGCAGTAGGGCTTGTGGATATGGGGATAAGAGTGTGATTTTGACCGACCCCCGTTACATCTGGGCCTGGCTCATTTGATACCCAACACATCTGGGGGGCTCATCGGGCGGGTTGTCCACGACATCCTGTGAGGAAGATGTGGATAGAGGCGGAAGCCGCGAGGGGAAAGGTTGTGCGATGGTGTTCCTGCCGGGCCGACAGGGGCTTTTTGTCCACAAAGAACCGAGGTTATCCACAGAAATCCGCCGCTTATCCACAGGGCAGGCGAATACGGCGTGCGGATTTGGGGGTGGGTGGGGGTGGCGGGGTCCAGATGTGGGGGTGTGAAAGGGGATGGGAAAACATGTGGATGAACGCTCATCGGGCCGGCTGATGGAGGGGCTTTTCCCGGTACAGCGCTTCGCGGATCGCCTGGATCTCGTGGTGCAGGGTGGGGTCCTGGTCCATCAACGCGGCGACCCGCTCGCAGGCATGGAGGACCGTGGTGTGGTCTTGCCGGCCCAGCGCCTGGCTGATCTCACACAAGGAGGCGTCGGTCTCCTGGCGCAGCAGGTACATTGCGACCTGGCGGGGGCGGGCGAACGGGCGGGCGCGGCTGGGTCCGGTCAGGTCCTCCAGGGAGAGGTGGTAGTAGGTAGCGACGGCGCGCACGATCGCCTCGGCGTCCGGTGGGGAGGGCTTCTGGATGGCCAGATCGCCGATCGCGGCGAGGGCCAGTTCGCCGGTCAGCGGCTGATTGGCCAGGGTGGTGATGGCGATGACCCGGTTGAGCGCTCCTTCCAGTTCGCGGATATTGTTGTGGATGTGCTCGGCGATCAGGTAGAGGATCTCGTCGGGCACGGCGGCGTCGCGGCTGGCCGCTTTCTGTCGCAGGATGGCCACGCGGGTCTCCAGCTCCGGCGGCTGGATGTCCACCAGCAGTCCCCATTCGAAGCGCGAGCGCAGCCGTTCTTCCAGCAGCGACATGGCCCGCGGCGGGCGGTCGGAGGAGATGACGATCTGGGCGCCGTTGCCGTGCAGGGCATTGAACGTGTGGAAGAACTCCTCCTGAGTGGCCTCCTTGCCGGCGATGAAATGGATGTCATCAATCAGCAGGACATCGGCGGTGCGATAGGTCTCGCGGAACGCCTCGGTGTTGTGATTGCGGATCGCCTCGATCAGTTGGTTGGTGAACGTCTCGGCGGATACGTAGACCACGCGGCGGTCGCGGGGTTGGCAGTGGTTACCGATGGCGTGCAGCAGGTGGGTCTTGCCCAGGCCGACGCCGCCGTAGATGAAGAGGGGGTTGAAGGCGACGGCGGGTTGTTCAGCCACGGCCTGACAGGCGGCCTGGGCGAGCCGGTTGCCTGGACCGACGATGAAGGAAGAGAAGGTGTAGCGTGGGTTCAGCCCGTTGCTGGCTTTGCTGTTGTTGGCCGGCAGCTCGGCGAGTGGTTGCAGCAGGGGGGCGGTTTCTGGCGCGGGAGGTTCTTCCCAAACCACAAAGCGCACGTCCACCGTCCGTTTGGCCAGGCGGGTGAGCGTGCGCACGACCGTAGAGCGGAGACGGCTCTCCAGCCAGTCCCGCGCATACCCATTGGCTACCCCGATGACGAAGACGCCATCTTCGTAGCTGACCAGCCGGGCGTTGCGCAACCATGCGTTGTAGGTTGCGCGGGTCAGCTCCAGTTCCAGCTCACCCAGCGCGGCCTGCCAGACATGGGCAGCGTTCATCGGTGGGCGTTCCCGGACGCCAGGCAAAAATGCCCCCTCGCAGTGGTTTCAAGCGATCAGGAGTTATGGAGCGAACGCGTAACAGACAGGAAGAAGTGGCCTGATGACCACGCCACTACGGTGCTGTGGGACCCGGCGAAGATGGAGGCAAGTACAGGTCCCCCACCGCTCTGCCTCACGCAGCGTCATTCTAGCAGAAGTTGCCCGCAGGGGCAATCTCAAAGGGGCAGCCTGGCTTAAAAGAAGATCGGGTTTAAGATTTCTTATGGCAAGTTAGGGTAGGTGCATATCAGTTTGTCAGAAAGTGGAAAACTGCGGAGATGTCCATCCCCAGATGTATACCTTTTGTCTGCATCTACCCCAACCGGTGGGGTGGCCCGCCATGGCGGGCTGGCGGGCCACTCCCTCAGTTGCCCGTTCACTGCTGGCGAACGGGCGGCAGATTTTGCTGTAGATTGGCATTTTGCGCGAATGTTCCGGTTTGGCAATGTTATCCAACGTAACTGCCTACCCCTACCCTCCCGCAGGTTAGAAAGAGATCGCGCCCGAACCTGCGGGAGGGTAGGCAGTGACTATCCAACGACGATTTCCCCGCCGTCCACGGGGATCATGGCGCCGCTGACCCAGGTGATCGCCGGGTCGGCCAGGGCCACCAGCAGTTCGGCGACGTCCTCCGGGGTGGTGAGCCGTCGGCCGGGGTTGCGCTTGAGTGCTTCCTCGACCCAGTGCTCGTGACCGGGGATCGCCCGCAGCGCCGGCGTGTCGGTGACGCCGGGGCGCAGGCAGTTGACGGCGATGCCGCGCGGACCCAGTTCCAGCGCCAACTGGCGCACGTGGCTCTCCAGCGCGGCCTTGGCCGCCGAGACGGCCCCGTAGGGCACCACCACCCGCTCGGCCCCGGCGCTGGAGAGCGTGTAGACCCGGCTGCCGCGTCCCAGCAGGCCGTGCTGCACCAGGTCCTGCACCCAGTAGACCAGGCTGTGGGCCATGACCCGCAAGGTCATATCCATCTGCTCCTCGTTGATCGCCTCCGTCGGATCATCCGTAATGAAGGGCCGGAGCGTGCCGAAGGCCAGCGAATGGAGGACGAAGTGCACCGTTCCCCCCTCGCCCACCGCCTCCGCCAGCCGCGCCACCGCCTGGGCACGCTTGCGGGCGTCGGCGGCGTTGGTGTTGACGAAGACCGCCCGCCGTCCGATAGCCTCGATGTCCTCCGCCACCTGACGGGCCCGCTCCAGCGTCGCCCGCGTGTCCAGGTGCACGCCGAAGATGTGCATCCCGGCCCGCGCCAGCGCCCGCGCCGTCGCCGCGCCGAACCCGCTGGAAGCGCCCAGGATCAGCGCCCACCGATCTCTCAAGTCGTCTCTGCTCACCTTGCCTCCCTTTCACGTAACTGCCTACCCTCCCGCAGGTTCGGGCGCAACCTCCGCATCGGAGTACGCCACAATGCGCTGCTCGCCCTCTTGCCGGCCGCTTCCTGACCTGCGGGAGGGTGGTGGGTAGAACGCGCTCCTCTCCGCGTACAGTATAACACCGCCGGGCGACCAGGGCAACGGGGAGCGTGCCACTTTTGCGCCGCGATGGACGAATCTTGCGAACTGCGTTACAATGGGCCGCAAGCGATGACGAAAGGAGAACCATGGAACAGCTAGACTGGATGCGCGAGCTGGCCGTCGAGGCCAGGACGAAGATCATCCTGCTGGTGCTGGACGGCCTGGGCGGTTTGCCACTGACGCCCGACGGGCCGACCGAGCTGGAAGCGGCGCGCACGCCGAACCTGGACGCCCTGGCCGCGCGCGCCATCTGCGGGCTGAGCACGCCGATCGCCCCCGGCATCACCCCCGGCAGCGGCCCCGGCCACCTGGCTCTCTTCGGCTACGACCCGCTGCGCTACGAGATCGGGCGTGGGGTGCTGGAGGCGCTGGGCATCGGCTTCGACCTGCAGCCGCAGGACATCGCCGCGCGCGGCAACTTCTGTTCGCTGGATCCCGTCAGTGGCGTGATCACCGACCGCCGGGCTGGGCGCATCCCCACGTCCGTCTGCGTGCGGCTGTGCGAGAAGCTGCGCGCCATCCACCTGCCCGACGTGGAGGTCTTCGTCGAGCCGGTGCAGGATTACCGCTTCGCCCTCATCCTGCGCGGTGACGGGCTGGAGGACGGCCTGTCGGAGACCGACCCGCAGCGGGTGGGCGTGCCGCCGCTGCCGGTGCAGCCGCTGCGCCCCGAGGCGGCGCGCAGCGCCGACCTGCTCAACCGCTGGTTGGCCGAGGCTCGCCACCTGCTGGCCGACGAGCACCCGGCCAACGGCTGTAACCTGCGCGGCATCGCCCGCGACCCCGGCCTGCCAAAGATGGGCGACATCTACCGCCTGCGCTGCGGGGCCATCGCCACCTACCCGATGTACCGTGGCGTGGCCAAACTGGCCGGCATGACCGTCCTGCCCACCGGCGAGACAATCGAGGACGAGGTAGAGACGCTGCGCGCCCACTGGGACGGGTACGATTTCTTCTTCTTCCACGTCAAAAAGACCGACAGCGCGGGGGAGGATGGGGATTTCCCGCGCAAGGCCGAGGTGATCGAGCACTTCGACCACGTCCTGCCGGACATCCTGGCCCTGCAGCCGGATGTGGTCATTGTCACCGGCGATCACTCGACGCCGGCGCTGTTGAAGTCGCACTCCTGGCACGAGCTGCCGGTGCTGCTGTGGGCGCGGGACATCCGCCCAGACGGGGTGACGGCCTTCGGCGAACGGCCGTGCATGGCCGGCGGGCTAGGACACATCCGCCATCTCGACCTCATGCCGCTGGCGATGGCTCACGCGGGGCGGTTGGTGAAGTTCGGGGCGTGAGGGGGGAGAAGGGGACGCGGAGACGCGGGGACGGGGAGACGCGGGGACGGGGAGACGCGGGGACGCGGGGACGGGGGGTCAGGGGGATGGGGCCTTGGATGTCGGGGTGCGGAGCTGAAGCCGATGCCAGATGAGGGATGTCCCTGCGCTGAGCAGCGCCAGTCCCGCCAGCAGTCCGACGATGACCATCCCCACGTCCATCCAGAACCGCTCCGGGTAGAGGCGGATCAGGGTATCGGAGTAGGCGAAGAGCCAGGAATCGCCGCTGAAGAACAGTCGGTGAAAGCCGACGAAGAAGTTGTCCCAGCGGGTCAGCATCAGCAGCCCGACAGATGCCAGCAGCCCCAGGGTGAGCAGGCTGCCCCCCAGCAATGCCGTCGGCGCGTGGGTGCGGGTGGGCCGGCGCGCAGCCAGCGCCGCCGTCCCGCCCACCGCGACCACGCCGGCCAGTCCTCCTGCCCCCAATAGTATCCACAGCACCCGTTTGACGTCCACCATGTGTTGCAGCTCGCGCGCGTTGAACGCCGGCTGCCCGTCCAACCGCAGCTCGGCCAACAGGCGGATGTCTGCCCCCGTCACCAGGTAGTCCACGCAGACGCGGGCCAGGCGAACCCGTTCGGCGGTGGGCATGCCGAAAGGGTCGGGCGGGAAGTCGGCCTTCCCGTATTCCCATTCTACGATCCAGTGGTGGGTCGTGAGGCGCAGGCTGGCGGCGAACAGCGCCAGCGGCAGCGCCAGGACGATCAGGATGTGGAGGAGCTTGGTCGTGTATCGCATATCGTGTATCGCCTATCGCCTATCGCGGATCGCCAATCGCTCGTCGCAACACGCACTACGCAACACGCCACACGCGATCTGCGATACGCGATACGCGATTTGCGATAGGCGATTAGCGATTCGCGATCAGCTCGTGGATGCAGTGATGGCTCCCTTCCCGCATCACCCAACAGCCGCCGTAGCAGACGTGGCGGTCGCGGCAGGCGGCGCAGCGCTCATCCGTCACGAGGATCTCGCGGCGCCTGTACCGCGCGAACCCCCGCTGCCAGATCGCTGCGAACGGCTGCTCCAGCAGCGACCCCTCGCGGTTCTCCGCCGTGTCCGGCTGCTCCGGGCAGCCGCGCACGTGTCCGTCCACGCCGATGCAGCAGGCGAGGAAGCCGATGGGGCAGACCATTGGCTCGCGGCGGATCTGCCGCTCCCAGGTGCCCAGGAAAGGCAGGTTCTCGCCGATGTAGATGCGCGGCCTTTTCCCTCTTTGGCTGCGGACGAAGGCGAAGAGCGCGGTCAACTGCTCGCCGCGCAGCAGCAGGTCTGCCTCGCGGGCCCGGCCGATCGGCATGACGACGGTCAGTCGCCACAGCGGGCAGCCCAGGCGAGCGATGTGCTCCCCCAGCCCCTCCAGCTCGTCGAGGTTGCGCGGCGTGACCGTGGTGGCCGCGGAGACGAGCGGCACGGATGCGCCGAGCAGCCGCTCGATGGCCTGCGTCGCTCGGGCGAAGCTGAGCGGGTGGTTGCGGATCGCGTTGTGCGTGCTCTCCAGCCCGTCCAGGCTGACCTGCACGGAGCGGACGCCGGCCGCGCCGATCCGCCGCGCCATCGCCTCGTCCACCAGGAAGCCGTTGGTGGCGATCCCCGTCTTCAGCCCCCGCTCGCGGGCGTGGGCCAGCACCTCCAGGAGGTCCTCGCGGAGGAGCGGCTCGCCGCCGGTCACGGCGAACATGTCCACCTTCAGCGCAGCCAGCTCATCAATAATCCCGCCGATCTGACCGGTGGTCAGCTCGGCGGCGTAGCGCTCCTTCGTTGCTCCGCAGTGGACGCAGGCCAGGTTACAGCGCCGGGTGCAGTCCCAGACGACGGTGCGCGGCGGCGGGACCCGTCGCCCGCGCCGGTAGCGCTCGCCGACGCTGCTCAGGTAGTAGTCGGTGAGCAGGCGGGTGAGCTCGTAGCGCAGGTTGAGCATGCCGGGTCAGTATCGAGACCGGTCAGGTCTCCGCTTCAGCGCGGCGGCGGGGCGTAGACGACGAAGGCATTGGGAATCCAGAGGGCCAGCACGATGCAGCAGAACAGCCCCGGCACGCCGAAGGTGAGCAGCAGGCCGGCGATCAACAAGAGAGTCTTCTTCGTCTTGGCGTAGAAGACGAGACAGACGATCCCCGCGATCAGGGAAGCCAGGCCCAGGACGGCCAGGGCAATCAGAACGATGAGCGGGGGCATTCCAGACAGGATGCTATCCATCACAAACCTCCGTATATCGCATATCGTGTATCGCGTATCGCATATCGCCAATCGCTTGCCGCACCACGCACCACGCCATACGCGATGCGCGATCCGCGATTAGCGAGCAGCCAGCACTAACTTCCCCTCCGCGGCGCTTTCGACCTGCTCGCGGGTCCACAGCATGGGCACGTACTCGCCGCGGATCCACGGGTCGGCCAGGTCATCGTAGTGCCGGCTGCCCAGTTGTCCCGACTGGCCCGGCGGGTGGATGACCAGCGAGCGCGAGAGGTCGCCCAGGTCCACGATCTGTCGGAACGACGGCGCCCAGGCCTTGTTATCGTACGGCTCGTCGGGCTTGATAGCCGTCTGGCAGACGGTGTCGGTGTCGCCGCCGATGGGCAGCGGGCCGCGGTTGAAGACGCGGTCGAGCGGCTTCTGGATGCCCATCGCGTGGGCGAAGCTCGCCCGGTGCAGGCGTCCCCACTGCCAGTCATTCGCGTCCGCGCCCAGCTCCCCGCGCAGCCACTCGACCGCCTGCTTCAGGCTGCGCGTCAGCAGCGTCTCGCGGCCGCCGGCCTGGGTCAGCCACCAGGAGTCGGGCCGGTCGAGCAGCCGCAGCAGGTTGACCGTGTCGTGGCCGTAGAACTCGTGCGCATGCATGAGCAGCGGGTGGAAGCCCAGGCCCATCAAGCGCAGGGTCAGCGCCTGTCCCACCGCCGGTTCCAGCAGATTGCGCACCAGCCGGTAGCGGGTCACCTCGTAGACCGTCCCGCCGACCGTGGTGGCGGTCAGATGGCCGTCCCAACTGCGCAGGAGCTTCAGGGCGAGCTGCACGTCAGGGTCGTTGCTGTCCAGGCCGGCCAGGCGCTGGACGAACTCGCGGCCGGGGATGGAGACGAAGTCGCCGTGCAGGGCGCGGAAGTCATCCGCCGACAGTTTCTCCTTGCTCTCCAGCACCTCGACGATGCGCCGGGCGCGGTAGCCGTTCATCCAGACGTTGCCCAGGAAGTGCGGGTAGTCGGGGGGGACGATGCGGTGGTTGCAGGTGACGACGTAGCCCTGCTGCGGGTTGAGCGCGTGGGGCATCTCGGCGAACGGCACCTCGCCGATCCACTCGTGTTCGCCGGTCCAGCCGAGGGCGGGGAGCGAACCGTCGCCCTGGGCGCGCACGGGCACGCGGCCGGTGCACCAGTAGCCGATGTTGCCGTCCACGTCGGCGTAGGCCACGTTCAACTGCGGCGCTTCGATGCGGCGCATAGCCTCGACGAAGGTGTCCCAGTCGCCGGCCCGATTGAGCAGCAGCCAGCCCTGCACGGCGGGGCAGGGCCGCAGGGCCATCGAGTGGACCGCCAGCCGTCGCTCCGGGTAGCCGACCACGTTGGAAATCACCGGCCCGTGGTGGGTGGCGATCACCTCCTCGACGTGCGGTTCGGCCTGTCCCTTGACGCGGATCGGCTCGCGGATCACCTGGGCCTGGCACCACTCGTCGCCGAAGCGGTAGCTGCGCGGCTCCTGCGGGTCGAACTCCTCGACGAACAGGTCCTCGCAGTCGGTGAAGGCCAGGGTCATTCCCCAGGCGATGCGGGCGTTGTGGCCGACCAGGACCATGGGCAGGCCGGGCAGGGAGACGCCGGTGACCTGGTATGGCCCACCGACCAGGTGCACCAGGTACCACAGCGACGGTAACGCCAGCGCCAGGTGCATGTCGTTGCAGAGGAAGGGCGCGCCGGTGATCGTGCGTTGTCCGGAGACAGCCCAGGCGTTGCTGCCCAGGCCGCGGTGGAGGAACGGCCCCCGCGCCGCGCGCAGCGTGCCACCGGGGTCGAGACGGTGGAACTCGATGCCCGCCGGCAGGGTGGTCGGGTTCGCCGGTGGGTAGTGAATCTCCCAATCGGCGGCGCGCTCGGCGCCGACCGCCTCGATCAGTTGGGCGCGGACGATCTCGCCGTACCAGGCGTGGGAGAGCTGCCAGACCATCACCCGCGAGAAGGCGAGGCTGTCCTCCGGCGTCCACGGTTCGGGGCGATGGCCCAGGAGGGTGAACTCGACCGGCATCTTGGCGGTGGGGTGTTGGAGGAAGGCGTTGACGCCCTCGGCGTAGGCCGTCATCGTGGCGCGCACCTCGTCGTCGGCGTCCGCCCAGTCAGCCCGGCCCAGGCGGTGGAAGCCGAAGGTGCGGGCGGTGCGGTCGGTATCGAGCGCCAGCGCGCCGAAGACCTCGCTCAGCCGCCCGGTGGCGGTGCGGCGGTTCAGCTCCATCTGCCACAGCCGGTCCTGGGCGTGGACGAACCCCTGGGCGAAGAACAGGTCGTGGGCATCGGCGGCGTAGATGTGCGGCACCCCCCAGCGGTCGCGGATCACCTCGACCGGCGCGGACAGTCCGGGCAGGGTCAGTGTCCCGTCGGTCTGGGGCAGTCGCCCGCGACCCAGCCAGGTCAGCCCGGTGCGCAGTGCCGGGGCGAGCAGATCGTGCAGGAGAGACATGGGACTCCTCGTAATCTTGTAACCCGGTAACTGCTCACCCTACCGCAGGTTTGGGCGCTACAGCCCAAATCGCACTTCAATCGCCACTCCGATTCGTTGCCCGGTCACTTCCGAACCTGCGGGAGGGTGAACAATTAATCTGTGTAATCTGTGTAATCTGTGGTTCTACCTCTCCCCCGCAGGGGCGAAGACGTAGCTGAGCACCACCGCGTGGGTCAGCATCTCCACCGGCGCGCGGTCGTCGGTGAGCACCATACCGCCCGGCTCGACCGGTCGCCGCGTGGCCCAGGCCTCGCCGACGATCTGCCGCAGCGTGGGGTCGCTCAAGAGGGCCTGGTTGGCCAGCAGGTTCTCCGCCGCGGTCGGCTGCACCGTGGCGACCAGGATCGTGTTGAAGGAGTTTGGCACGTCCATGGCGTGGACGGAGGGGAAGACCTCGGCCAGCGTCGCGGCCAGCGTCTGCACCAGCCGGTCGTCCTGCGGCGTGCGCCCGACGTTGATCACTGCCACCCCGTCGTCGGTCAGGTGATCGCGCACCGCCTGGAAGAACTCGACCGTGGTCAGGTGCCAGGGGATGTAGGGCAGGCGGTAGGCGTCCACCCCCACCACGGTGTAGCGGCGGTCGCTGCGGGCGAGGAACGCTCGCCCGTCGGCGACGAAGACGTTGAGGTTAGGCTCGTTCATGTCGAAGTACTCCCGCCCCACGCGGACGATCTCCGGGTCAATCTCCACGCCGTCCATAGGGATCGGGCCGAAGAAGGCGGTGTACTCCTTGGGGATCGTCCCGGCGGCCAGGCCGACCATCGCCAGGGAGCGGATGCGCTCGGGCGGGAACGGCGGCGGGTTGAAGAACGGCGCGGCGAGGAAGTAGTCCCACGTCCCGCCGACCCGCGTCGCCCCGGCCCGGTAGATCGAGTGGATGCCCTGGCCCTCGTTCAGATAGAGGTAGCGCCAACCGTCCCGCTCGACCACCTGGATGTAGTTGTAGGCCGACTCGGTCTCGTAGATCGCGCCCTCTGCGGGCTTGATCGGCTGGCCGCGCAGGGTGACGGCCAGCACGATGACCAGGACCGGCATCCACAGGTAGAGCAGCGCCCGGCGCGGGGCCGCGCGCAGCAGTCCGATCAGCGCCACGGCCATCAGCAGCAGCGATAGGGCGACGAAGGTGTTGCGCGTGCCGATGGTCGGGATGAGCAGGAAGACAGGCAGCAGCGTGCCCAGGAGGCTGCCGGCGGTGGAGATGGCGTAGGCCTTGCCGGCCACGTTGCCGGCCCGCTCGACGCGCTCCACCAGCAGGCGGATGACGAAGGGGGAGACGCAGCCCATCAGCGTCACCGGCAGAGAGAACAGCAGCAGCACGGCCAGGAAGGGGCCGGCCAGCAGGGCGACGTTATAGTCGGCGAAGCCGCCGGCGGCCAGCAGCAGCGCCGGCCGGGCGACGAAGGGCACCACCCCCACCAGCAGCGCGGCCCAGGCGACCAGGCTGTAGAGGGTGGCCGGGTGGGGCGAGCGGTCGGCCCAGCGCCCGCCCATAAAGTAGCCGACGGTGAGATAGAGCAAGATCAGCCCGATGATCGCTGCCCAGACCGGGTGAGAGTCACCGAAGTGCGGGGCCAGCAGCCGCGAGGCGGACAGCTCCACCCCCAGCGAGACCAGCCCGCTGACGAACGCGGTGAGATACAGGTAGGCGGGGTGCTCTTTGTGCATAGGGTGATTATACCACAGATGCATCCCGCTTGACCACATCCCCCACCTGGGCTACAATCAAGCCTGTGAGGAAGCCGAAGTCGTTCCAGGAACTCGTCAGCGCGGCGGTGTTTGCCCAGCGGAACGGGCGCCCGCTCTACATCCACATTGTCTTCCTGGTCGGGCAGGTGCTGATCGCCTTCGGCCCGCTGTTCCCCCTGTTGGTCATCTTCGATGCCTTCATCACCCGCCTGCCGTGGACGCTGTTCGCGGCCCTCGGCGGTGTCGCCCAGGTCGTCCTGGTGAGCCTGGCCTTCTGGTGCTACATGCGCTTCTCGCGGGCCATCCGTCGCTTTCTGGCCCGGCTGATCGAGGGCATGCCGGTGGATGCTGATCTGGCGACCGAGGCCTGGCTGGAGGCGGTCGCCTACCCGCAGCGGGTGATCGTGCCGGTGGTGGCGGCGTTCGTCCCCGTCTATGGCCTGGAGGTGCTCCTGTTCGCTCCGCGCATCGGCCTGATCGCGGCGCTGGAAAGCTTCGCCGTCATCGTCGTCGTCGGGGTGTGGTTTGCCCTGGTGCTCTTTCTCTTCTACCTGGAATGGGCCATGCGGCCCATCGTGCGGATGGCGCTGGATGCCGGGGCCAGCCCGGCGCTCGACCGGCCGAAGCTGCGGCGGTTGTTGCTGGGCACCAAACTGCAGGTGCTGACCCTGGGGATCATCGTCGTGCCGGTGACGATCGTGGGCGTCTTTGCCTACAGCCAGGTGGTCGCCCTGGGCGGTGAACCGTTCCGCGTGCTGTGGCCGATTGTCCTGGTGGCGACGCTGGCCACCGGCGCGGCGATTGGGCAATCGTTCCTCCTCGTCCGCAGCGTCGTCACCCCCGTGCGCGAGCTGCAGCGGGTGATCGAGCGGGTCGGTCACGGCGACTACCGCGAGCGGGTCACGACGGTGACCACCGACGAACTGGCCGAGCTGGGGCTGCAGTTCAACCGCATGGTCGGCAAGCTGCGGCAGAACGAGGAGCTGGCGGCGGCCTTCGGGCGCTACGTCAGTCCCGCCGTGCGCGACGGCATCCTCAGTGGCCAGATCGCCCTCGGCGGCGAGCGGCGCGAGATCACCATCCTCTTCAGCGACGTGCGCAACTTCACCGCCTGGTGCGAGCGGGAGGAGCCGGAGGACGTCATCCAGACCCTCAACGTCTACTACGGCTTCCTGGTGCAGGCGTTGATCCGCCGCGGCGGGACGGTGACCCGCTACACCGGCGACGGGGTGCTGGCACTGTTCGGCGCGCCGCTGCCGGACCCCGACCACGCGCTGCATGCGGTGCAGGCGGCGTGGGAGGCCAGCACCCTGCTGGACAAGTTCAACGACATCCGCAGCACCGTGGGGGCGTTCGAGCTGCGCACGGGCTTCGGCATCCACAGCGGGATGGCGGTGGTCGGCAGCATCGGCACGGAGGCGCGGGCGGAGTACACCCCCATCGGCGACGCGGCCAACGTCGCCAGCCGCATCGAGGGGCTGAACAAGGAGCTGGGCACGTCCATCCTCATCTCAGACGACACCTACCAGCGGGTCGCCGACTATGTGGAGGTGGGGCGGCGGGCCGAGGTGATGGTCAAAGGGCGCAGCCAGCCGGTGCGGGTGGTGGAGGTCGTGGGACTGAAGTAGGGCGGGCCGCCGGCCCGCCCGTCCAGACAGGAAACCATCATGACATCGGGGGGGCGGGCCGCCGGCCCGCCCGTCCAGACAGGAAACCATCATGACATCGGGGGG
>DAOTYW010000374.1:0-15010 GCA_034434755.1 Anaerolineae bacterium
CCTGCCGGCCTCTTCCTGGAACGCCAGCACGGGGAAGCCGGCGCCGGTCAGCGCGGTCAGCAGGCCGGCCAGCGCCGCGTCGTCCCCGCCGATGGTCACCCGCAGCCTGTCCTGACCGTTCTCCGTTGCTGCCGCCACGTCTACCACGCCCGGCTGCGCCCGCAGCCACTCGCCAGCCTCCTCTGTCCGCTCCAGGAGCTGGATGCGCACCGTACGCTGGGCCTGGGCAAGCCGCCGTATCATCTCCATCGTGCCGGAGGTCACTAACTGCCCATGGTCCATGATGCCGATATGGGTGCAGACTTCCTCGATCTCGATCAGGATATGCGAGGAGACCAGCACCGTCTTGCCCATCGCCTGCAATTCGCGTAGCAGTTCGCGCATCTCCAGCCGCGCCCGCGGGTCGAGGCCCGACGCCGGTTCGTCGAGGATCAGCACTTGCGGGTCGTGGGCCAGGGCGCGGGCCAGGCAGAGCCGCTGTTTCATCCCCCGCGAGAGCGCGTCTACGGCGTCCTCGCGCCGGTCGGCCAGCCCCATCAGTTCGAGCAGGTCGCTCACCAACCGTTCTCGCGTGGGCCGAGGGATCTCGTAGCAGGCGGCGAAGAAGTCCAGGTACTCCCAGACTTTCATATCATCGTAGACGCCGAAAAAGTCGGGCATGTAGCCAATCATCCGCCGCACCCGGCGCGGATCTTTGCGCACCGAATGCCCGGCCACCCACGCCTCGCCGGCGGTTGGACGCAGCAGGGTGGCCAGGATGCGCATCGTCGTCGTCTTGCCCGCCCCGTTGGGCCCTACCAGGCCGTAGACTGCCGCCTCTTCGACCGTGAGGTTCAGCTCCTTCACCGCCGTCAGCCGGCCGTAACGCCTGGTCAGTCCCCTGGTTTCGATGATCGCTGCCATCAGTATTGCCCGTCTATGCGGATACTCACCTCGGACAGCCAGGTTTCGCTGGAGGCGGAAAGCCGCACGCGCACGACCCCGCTGGGACTCACGTAGGCTGACGGGTTGGGGATGTCGCTGGAGTTCTGCGTGATCTCCACGGACTCCCAGCCGTGGGTCGTCCAGTTGTACAGTTGGACATCCGGCCGCAAGCTGACGCCATAGCCGCTGGACAGCCGCAGCGTCAGGGTCAGTCGGTCCACCTGGGAGACCATCGCTTGCGGCAGGATGTTGAAGCGGAGAACGGTCGGCTGGCCAGGGGCGATGTAGATCTGGTCGGCTGGCATGCCGTAGTAGTAGCTGGGGTATACCTCCACCTGGCGGCTGATCGCCCAGGCCGGGATGATCGCCGTTGTCGGGCTGCCCGGCGACGCCTGGCGCGGCGCGACGGGCAGGGCGAAAATGTACAGGGTCAGGTCGGACGTGGCCGCTGTCTGTCCTTCCAGTTGAATGTCCAGGGGAGACCGGTCGCTCCAGCCGACCAGGTAGATGCCCGTGCCCAGGGTGGCGACCCCGTTGAAGAAAGCGCTCGTGAGATAATCGCTGCGGTACTCCTCCGGAGTGATGGTCCCGCTGGAATAGAAGGGGTAATAGGACGATCCGGACAGGAACAGGCGGGCCGCGGGGATGGACTGTGAGAGAGTGACTGTCTGCCCGGCCTCCAGGTCGCCCAGCGCCCGTTCGCGTGAACCGACGACCAAGCGTGCCTGGCGCAGGGGGATGGGTCCGTTCTGGATCGTCCCATCTATGGCCAACAGGCCATTGTTGGCGGTGACGAAGCGCAGATCGCTCTGCGGCCGCTCCATCGGCACGTAGCCCTCGGCCTGGAACGGCCGGACCTGGCCGATGTCCACCGACAGGCCAACGACGGTGGAGGCGTCGGCTTCCTCGACCACGGAAAGGGGCCTGGGATCGGCCGAGGTGTAGAGGCTTTCGAGATTGAGGGAGCGGATGTTGGCGTTGTGAGCCTGGACGTCGTAACGCGTGCGCCAGGGGGAGAAGAGGCCGACCAGCCCGCTGACCCGCGCGCGGTCACCCACTTCCGGCATCATCACCACGGCCAGCCGGTGGAGGATCGGCGAGCGGCCGCGCAGTTGGAAGCCGGTGAGGCAAGCCAGGACGGTGAAAGCGACGATGAGCGCCGGGATGGTCGCCCAGGCCAGTTCGCGGCGGTCGAGCCGGCGCAGCACCAGGTAATTGACCGGCCCGATGAGGACGATGTAGGCGAGCAGGAAGCCGACGATCTGGAGCAGCGACGGCAGCCGGAGCTCCGGGATCGTGCCCACTGCCTCGTTAGCGGCATAGGTATCGCTGACATGGACAACGTTGTGCTGCGGGCTGTTCGTTTCCATCAGCGATGCCCACAGGTGCGTCAAGTCCGCCGGCCGGGCGAAGGGGTCGAGGCCGGCGTCGAAGGCCAGGAAGTCCACTGTCCCGGCGCCGATCTGGCGGCGGGCGATCAAGATCAGACCGTTCTGCTCGCCGAGCACTTCCCCCGCCACGAGGGTGGACTCCGCCAGCAGGTATGGCCCGGCGAGAGCGGTGGCGGCGGCCCGTTCGCGGAGGCCGCTCAGGGTGTTCACGCTGCGCAGCGATCCAACGGTGACCGGCAGCAGGTCGGACAGACCGGCAGACGTGCGGGCCGCGCCGCTCCCCCCGCCGACGATCAGGTGGCCGCCGTAGGCCAGCCAGGTCATCAGCGCCTGCCGCTGTTCGCTGCTCAGGGTGGTGGTGTCCACGTCGTTGAGGATCAGCACATCCAGCGCTTCCCAGCCCAGGGGATCGGGTGGCAGCGCCTCCAGGCCGATCTGGGCGACGGCAGCGTCTCCTGCCGGCGGTGGGACATCGCCGAGGAAATCAAGCGCCGACGGCGTGTTGCTGACGACGCCGTACAATCGGTCGGCTGGGTCCAGGTAGCGATTGGCCCGCACGGCGTCGGCGGCGATCTCCTCTCGTCCGGACATCAGGCGGACGGTCAGGTACCGCGAGGGATAGACATAGGAGCTCGACGGCGGGACGTACAGGATGTAGGCCTTGCGCGAATGGGCGGGCAGTTGGATGGGGCGGACGTAGGTTAATGCGCCCTCGGCTGCGGAGCCGACCGGCTGGATGCGCAACTCGCCTTCGATGTCGTTGCCCTCGTTGGTCAGGACCACGATGAGCGGGCACCAGGTATCCTCCTGGCAATAGCCGTCAAAGGCGAAACCGGCGGTTATGCTCACACCGCTGTTCTGTTGCCCGTGGGCCATCGGCCCGACAACGAGTGGGATGATCAGCACTCCCAGAACGAGGGCGATCTGTGCCAGCGCTCGCGCCCGGCGGGCGTCTGTAGTCATTGGCGGTGTCATCACTGTCCCATTATACGTGTCTTTTGCCTGACGGCAAGCCTCCGTCATTGACATCTCCCCAGCTTGCGCTATACTCCTTTTAAGGGGGAACACTAGCGATGTCTCACCAGATCGCGATTGGCGCGGGCAACCTGCAGGTCAGCATTGGCGAGGTGAATGGCGGAGTCGTCAACATCGTTGCCCCGCCGCAACGGTCCACGGTCCGCCCCCGCCCCACGCCCGTCTCTCTCCGCCCCCGTCCGTTTCCTGACCTGCTCGACCGCCAGGCGGAGGTCGGCGCAGCGACGGCTGCCTTCCCCTCCGGCGCGCCGGTCGAGTTCCATGCCCCGCCCGGCCTGGGCAAGACGGCGCTGCTGCGCCACCTGGCCCATCATCCGGCGGCGTCGGCGATGCCCGACGGCGTGATCTACCTGTCGGCAAGCCGGCAGCCGCTGGAAGACCTGTTGCAGGCGTTATTCGACGCCTTCTACGAAAGCGACGTGGCCTACAAGCCCACGGCGGTGCAGATCGAGCAGGGATTGCAGGGGAAGCGGGCGTTGGTGATCCTGGACGACGTGGGCCTTTCGCGGGACGAGGTCGCCGCGCTGATGAACAGCGCCCCGTCGTGTGCCTTCCTGCTGGCGTCGCCGACGCGCTGCCTGTGGGGCGAGGGTACGGCGCTGACGGTGTCGGGCCTGCCCCCCGACGATGCGTGCAGGCTGCTGGAGCGCGAACTGGGGCGGGTGCTGAGCGCCGGCGAGCAGGCCGCCGCCCGCGATCTGTGTACCAGGCTGGGCGGCCACCCGCTGCACGTTCTCCAGACGGCAGCGCTGGTGCGGGAGCGAAACCTGCCGCTGGCAGAGGCCGCGCAACAGGTGCTGTCGGGCGTGGACATTGTGCGTGGCTTGGCGGACGAGGAGCAGAGGGTGGCAGCGGCGCTGGCCGCGCTGGACGCGCCGGTCTCCGCCGATCACGCCGCCGCTGTGGCCGGGATCGCCGACGCCAGGCCACCTCTGGAATCGCTGGTGCGGCGCGGTCTGGTCCAGAGGCACAGTCCGCGCTACAGCCTCACCGGGGCGCTGGCCGATGGGTTGCGCCGTTCATGGGACTTGCGACCGCTGGAGGAACGCGCCCTCAGCCACTTCACGGCCTGGGCCGAGAGCAACCGCGCTGCTCCCCAGCGACTGTTGGAGAGCAGCGAACCGATCCTGCACGTGCTGGAACGGGCGGTCGAGGGTGGCCGCTGGGCCGAGGTGTTGCGCCTGGGGCGGGCGCTGGAGGGCGCACTGGCCCTCGGCGGGCGTTGGGGCGCCTGGCTGCGCGTGCTGCGCTGGCTGCTCCAGGCGGCTCAGGCGCTGGGTGACAGGGTCGCCGAGGGTTGGGCGCTGCACCAACTGGGCACGCGGGCGCTCTGCCTGGGCGAGAAGGATGGCGCGCGCGACCTGTTGACCCGCGCCCTCCAACTGCGCGAGTCCATCGGCGATCAGGCAGGGGCGGCGGTGACCCGGCATAACCTGGGTTTCCTGGCTGCTCCTCCGACCCCGCCGCGCCCGCCGGCGAAACCCGCTCCGACCGGCGGCCTCTCGACGGCGGCAAAGGTGGCGATCGGCATCCTGGGTGGACTGGGCGGGCTGGCGGTGCTTGTCGCCGTGATCGTGGGTGCGATCTGGTGGTTCAACCGGCCTGTCGAACCGCCGCGGCCCGTGCCGCTGATGACGGAAGCGCCATCACCGTCCGTCACGATCGAGCTGGCCGGGGGATGTGCTGGCGATTACGCCTACGGCGCCCGGACCACCCTGCGGCTGACCGCCAACGTCGCCGGCCGGGCCGAACTGTGGCTGGAGGATGGCGACTCCCGTCTGGTCGAGGAGGCCATCTGGTTGACGCCGGGGCAGGCCTGGAGCCGCCCGTGGACCTTCGGCGAGTTCGAGGGCCGTCAGGCACAGTGGTTCGCGTTCCGCGCCGTGCTCTATGACGAAGCCAATGCCCCGCTGACCGAGGCCGCCTGCCGTTTCCACTACACGGGCGCGACGGAGATCGTGGATAACGAACCACCGCCGGCCCCTGTGCTGTTGGCACCGTCCCCCCAGCAGACGCTGAACTGCAGCGCGCAACCCGCCCTGGTCCATTTCTCCTGGGAGGCGGTTGACGATCCGTCGGGGATCGCCTACTACACCGTGCAGGCCGAGGCGGTCGTCTACGAGATGCCGATAGCCCCTTTGCCCGCCCCTCTCGATTTCGCCGTCGAGGGCACGGTTGTCGAGCGGGAACTGGACTGCGGGCGACAGTATCGCTGGCGAGTACAGGCGGTGGACCGGGCCGGCAACGAGGGGCCGTGGTCGGACTGGGGGTATTTCGTCACTGAATCGAATGCCTTGGATAGCGCTTTGCCTCCCACGTATGGCGCAAGGGTTTTCCCTGGATCGTGCTTCTCGCCCGATCCCGCCGCACAGGCCATCACCAGCGGCGGGCCGATAGACGTTTCGGCCAGCCTGGGGGCCTTCGGCTGCCGCGGCTACGCCGCCCAGGCGCCCGACTTCCGCATCGAATGGCAGGATGCGGACACCGATCAACTGACCCTCTACTTCGTCGCCGCCACTGTGGGGGACGACACGACCCTGATCGTCCAGGATCCGAACGGGAACTGGCATTGTGACGACGACTCGGGCGAAGGTGTCGATCCGCAGGTGCAGATCGCGTACCCACCCCCCGGCGTTTACAACATCTGGGTGGGCAGCTATCAGCAGGGAACGTTTGTGGGCGGGACGCTCTACATCACAGCAGGGTGTATCTACTGAATCCCGGCGGGAAATCGCCCGCGACCAGGAGGTGGCTGGATGAGTCAGAAGTTCACGGACGGATATGCTCTCATCGTCGGCGCGGGGGGCGATCTGCCGAATACGGTGGACGATGCGGCAGGGCTGGCGGGCATCCTCAAGGACGCGGAGCGCTGCGCCTACCCGCCGCAACAGGTTCATCTGCTCACCGGCGAGCAGGCCACCCGCGCCGCCATCCTCGACGCCCTCGATGCGCTGGCCCGCTCCACCACCCCCCAATCCACTCTCCTGTTCTACTTCTCCGGCCACGGCTACCGCGTGACCTCGCCCACCGGCGTGTTCACCTATCTGATGCCCTTCGGCTATGACCTGCAACGGCTCTACCAGACCGCTGTGGCGGGGATGGAACTGACCCAGAAACTGCGGGCGATCCCGGCGCAGAAGACGCTGGTACTGCTGGACTGCTGTCACGCTGGCGGGATCGGCGAGGAGAAGGCGGTGGGGATGCAGATGGCCAAGTCGCCGTTGCCGGCGGAGGCGCTGACCCTGTTGGCCGAGGGGCGCGGACGGGTGTTGGTCGCTTCGTCGCAGGCGGACGAGCTTTCCTACGCCGGTAAGCCGTACAGCGCTTTCACCCTGGCACTGATCGAGGCGCTCTGCGGGGTGGGCGTGGCGCAGCGGGACGGGGCCGTGCGGGTGGCCGACCTGGCCCTGCATGCGCGGGAGGTCGTGCCGGCACGGACGAAGGGCCGACAGCACCCGATCCTCCACTTCGAACAGGCGGATAACTTCGTCTTGGGCTACTACGCCGGCGGGGCGAACGAACCCAAGGGGCTGCCCTTCGCCCAGGAGCCGGAGATCGAGCCTGAACCGGGGGCGTGGCGGGGGATCGTGCTGTCGGGGACGTTCGCCGGGCCGGTGGCGGTGGGTGGCGGGGAGGCGGTGGATATGCGCGGGGCGCAGGGCGTGGTCTACAAACCGGGCGGGCCGGTGGATATGCAGTTCGGCGACCGGATCACGATCGCCGGTGATCAGACAGCAGTCGGCGACGGTAACACGCAGGTGCGCATCGGCAGTGTCAGCGGATCAGTGGTCAATATCGGCGCGGGCGAACCGACCTGTCCCTCGTGCGGCCAGCGACTCCCCCCCGGAGCGCGGTTCTGCCCGCTCTGCGGACGGCCCGTTGGTTGACAGTTTCCCCCCTTTCCGTTACAATCACCCCACATCGCGGGACTTCCGATGTCTATCAGGCATCGGAAGTCTATGAAGAGAGAGACTGCCGATGACCGAAACGATCTGGCCCGCCGAGCGGGTCCGTCAAACTTTCCTGGACTTTTTCGCTGCCAGGGGCCATACCGTTGTCCCCAGCGATAGCCTGGTGCCTCTAGGCGACCCCACGTTGCTGTTCACCAACGCCGGGATGAACCAGTTCAAGGATGTCTTCCTCGGCCTGGGTACCCGCCCCTACAAACGAGCTGTGGATACGCAGAAGTGCATGCGCGTCTCCGGTAAGCACAACGACCTGGAGGGGGTCGGGCGGGACGGCTACCACCATACTTTCTTCGAGATGTTGGGCAACTGGTCGTTCGGCGACTACTATAAAAAAGAGGCGATCGGCTGGGCCTGGGAACTGCTGACCCGGGTGTGGGGACTGCAACCGGCGCGGCTATGGGCAACCTGCCTGGAGGACGACAAGGGCGACCTGGGGCGGGACCAGGAGGCGGCGGACTACTGGCGCTCGGAGACCGCCATTGATCCGGCGCATATCCTCTTCTTCGGACGCAAGGACAACTTCTGGGAGATGGGGGAGACCGGCCCCTGCGGCCCCTGCAGCGAGATTCACTACGACCGGGGGCCGGCGTTCTGCAGCCGGCGGGACGACCCCGGCCATGTCTGCGGCGTTAACGCCGACTGCGGCCGCTATATCGAGATCTGGAATCTGGTCTTCATCCAATACAACCACCGCGAGGACGGCGCTTTCGAACCGCTGCCGGCCCGTCACGTGGACACCGGCGCGGGCTTCGAACGGCTGGTCTCGATCCTACAGAACGTCGAGACGAACTACGACACCGACCTGTTCACGCCGATCATGGGCCGTACCCAACAACTGTTGGGCCACAGCGATGAGGAGCGGACTGCCCACATCGTTGGCTACCGCGTTGTCGCCGACCATGTCCGCGCCGTCACTTTCCTGATCGGCGACGGAGTGCTCCCCGGCAACGAGGGCCGCCACTACGTCCTGCGCATGATCCTTCGCCGTGCGGCCCGCTTCGGGCGTAAGCTGGGCTTCGACCGGCCATTCCTGGATCGGTTGGCCGAGGTGGTTATCGAGACGATGGGGCAGGTCTTCCCAGAATTGGAGAAGCGGCGTCCTTTCATCCTCTCCACGATCCGTCAGGAGGAGCAACGCTTCCTGCGCACGCTCGACCTGGGGCTGGCCCGCCTGGACGAGACGCTGACCGAGGTGCGGGCCGGCGGCGGACGGGTCGTCCCCGGCGACGCGGCCTTCCGCCTCTACGATACCTTCGGGCTGCCGCTGGAGATCACCCGCGATGTGGCCGAGGAGCAGGGATTGGCCGTGGACGAACCGGCTTACTATGTCGCCCTGGAGGCCCAACGGGCGCGGGCGCGCGCGGCGGAGATGTTCGCCGCCGCCGGCGACGAGGGCCAGCGTCGCTACCTGGAACTGCTGGAGGAGCTGCAGCAACAGGGCCGGCTCGCTCCCGCCGGCGTGACCTATGACCCCTACACGACGACCGAGCTGGAGACGACCGTCGTCGCCATCCTGCGTGATGGCCAGCCGGTTCCCTCGGTCGAGGTGGGCGAGCGTGTGGAGGTGGTGCTGGCCGAAACCTGTTTCTACGTCGAGTCGGGTGGACAGGTCTCCGACATCGGCACAATCTCCGCCTACCCTGACGGGAGCGTGGAGCCGGCCTGGGAGATCGCTGTCGAGGAGATGCGCCGCCCGCTGCCCGGCCTGGTGGTCCACGTGGGCCAGGTGACCCTGGGCGAGCCGCAGGTGGGCGACGTAGCCTGGGCGTTGGTGGACTACGAACGGCGGATGGACATTGCCCGCAATCACACGGCCACTCACCTCCTGCACGGCGAGCTGCGCTACGTCCTGGGTGAGCACGTCCAGCAGGCCGGGTCGCTGGTCGCCCCCGACCGGCTGCGCTTCGATTTCACCCATCCGTCCCCGCTGACCCGCGAAGAGCTGGAGCAGGTTACCCGTCTGGTCAACGAGACGATCCTGCTCAACTACATGGTCACCTGGGAGTACGAGCCGTACCGTCAGGCGCTGGAGGAAGGGGTGATTGCCCTCTTCGGCGAGAAGTACGGCGAGGTAGTGCGCGTGCTGCGCGTGGGCTGGCCTGACGAGCCGGCCAGCCAGGAACTGTGCGGCGGCACGCACGTCAGCGAGACCGGCGAGATTGGCTCATTCTACATCACCTCTGAGGAGGGGATCGGGGCCGGCGTGCGCCGGATCGAGGCGGTGACCGGACGCGGCGCGGTGGCCTGGGTGCAGCAGCGCATCGGCGTCGCCGACCGCGCGGCGGCCCACTTGCTCTGCCCGCCGGAGGAACTGCATCACAAAGTCCAGGAGACGGTCGCGGAACTGCAGGCTGCGCGCAAGGAACTCGTCCGCCTGCAGCGCGAACTGGCCCGCGCCCGCTTCGAGAAGCTCATCGGACAGGTGCAGGAGGTGGCGGGCGTGTCGCTGCTGGCCGCCCGCGTAGACGTGGCCGATGCGGAGCAATTGCGCGAGATCACCGACTGGTATCGCGAGCGCGTCCGCTCCGGCGTCGCGGTGCTGGGCGCACTGATCGGCAATAGCCCCGCGCTGGTGGCGGCGGTCACCCCCGACCTGGTCGAGAGGGGGGTGGACGCGGTGAAACTGGTGCGCGGCGTCGCCCGCGTCGTCGGGGGCGGGGGCGGTGGCCGCCCGACGCTGGCTCAGGCCGGTGGCCGCGACGCCAGCCGGCTGGACGAGGCGCTTCGCCAGGCGGCTCCGCTGTTGATGGACCTGCTCTCCGCTGGAGCCCGGTGAAGCGCGGCGCGGGAATGGAAATCATTCATCTCCTGGAAGATGATGACCTGGCCGCTGTGCGCGAGCGCCTGAACCGCGCCGCGAATGGCCGTGTCCTGCTCGTCCTGCCCTGGGATGCCCGCTTCCTATCTGACGCACTGGATGTGGACCTGGTGCGGCGGGAAGCGGAGCGGCTGGGGCTGGAGGTGGCCGTCGTCAGCGAGGACCCCGACCGGCGGGTGCTGATCCGCGGCGGTGGGTTGCCGGCCTTCGCCTCGGTGGAGCGGGCCCAGGAGGCCCGCCGTTGGCCGCGCCCCGAACGCCCACCGCTCGAGCCGCCGCCGTCCGCTTGGTGGGAAGAACCGCTGCCGATCCTCCCACCCCCCGCCCGCGTGCTGCCTCCGTGGGTGCAGCACGCCCGGCTGGGCGCCCGCCTGCTCGTCTTCCTGGCGACCCTCTTCCTGCTCCTGGCTGCTGCCTACATTATCGTCCCCCAGGCGACCATCACCCTGCTGCCGACCGACCAGACGGTCAGTCTGATCGTGCCGGTCTCGGCGAGCCGGGATTCCGAGTCGGTGGACACGGAGGCGCGGCTGATCCCCGCCCGCCGGGTCGGTGACTATTTCGAGGGCAATATCGAGGTCGAGACGACCGGCAGCGCCCCCTATCAGTCGGGGCGGGCCAGCGGGACGGTGCTGTTCGCCAATCTCTTGGGGCAGGACGTGACCGTTCCGGTCGGCACACTCCTGCGCACCTCCGCCGCCAGCTTCCCGGTCCGTTTCGTCACCACCCAGGAGGTGGTCGTGCCGGCGTTCGGCCAGGCCCCGGCGCCGGTCGAGGCGCTGGAGGATGGGCCGGTCGGCAACGTCGGCGCGAACTTGATCAACCAGGTGGAGGGCGTGGCCGGGCTGGCCCTGCGGGTGACCAATCCCGAACCGATGCGCGGCGGTTCGACCCAGGACGTGCGCGCGATCTCTCAGGAGGATATGGACCGCGCCCGCGAACTGTTGACGGAGCAGCTCTTGGGCGAGGCTTACCAGGCGTTGCAGGGGTACCTCGAACCGACCGAGTTCATGTCCCAGGCGTCGCTGACCGTCCAGTCCAGCAGCGCTTCCTACAATCGCTTCCTGAACGAGCGGGCTGACCGGTTGGGGTTGTATATGCAATTGTTGATCACCGGCGAGGCGATCGATCGGGACAACGCCGAGACGGTCGCCTACGCCGCGTTGCTCCAGCGCCTGCCGGACGGTTACACGCTCATTGAATCCGATTTCGAGATCGGCGAGATGGCCGAGGAACCGCAGGCGAACGGGGAGTTCACCTTCTACGTCACGGCCACAGGCCGCGCCGTTGCCGAGATTGACCCGGCGGCGGTCCGCCAGACGGTACGCGGGCGCTCGCTGGCGGAGGCTCAGGCGCGATTGGGCGCGGAGTTCCCGTTGGCTGCCCCGCCGGTGATCCGCATCTGGCCCGACTGGCTGCGCCGATTGCCTGTCCTGCCTCTGCGCATAGATGTGCAGGTGGCCCCTGAGCGATGATGTCAAGGTGAGAGTCCTGGCGCTGGACATCGGCGAAAAGCGGATCGGGGTCGCGGTGAGCGATCCCAGCGGGCTGGTGGCGCGGCCCCTGGGGGTGATCGAGCGCCGTTCGCGGGAGACCGATCGGGCCGCCGTCGCGGCGTTGGTGGCCGAACACGGCGCCGAATTGGTTGTCGTCGGGCGGCCACTGACCCTCCGCGGGGAGGTCGGCCCGCAGGCGCAGCGCGTGGAACGGTATGCCCAGTCGCTGGCCGAGGTCCTGCCGGTGCCGCTGCGGCTGTGGGATGAGCGTTACAGCACCGCCTTCGCCGAGGATGTGCTCCGTCAGACGCGCCGCAAGGGCCGCGCCGGCGACCGTGGCGAGGTGGACGCGGTGGCCGCGGCGGTGATCTTGCAGGGATTCCTGGAAAGCCAGGAGGACAAATGAAGAACGCGGGTCGGATAGCGATCTTTCTGATCGCCATGGGCGCCGTGGCGATCATTATCGTCGGTGGGATGCGCGCCATGCGGAGCACCGGCGGCGGCAGCCTCTCCGCCTGCGGGCTGGGCTCGCCGGAGGAGATGGCCCTCGAGACCTACATCCAGGTCCACGCGGCCGACCTGGAACGTCCGGCGGGGAACGATGACACGCCGGTGACCTTCACCATCCAGCCGGGCGAGACGGCGGTGGATGTGGCGCGGCGGCTCCAGGAGGCCGGCCTGGTCTCCGACGCCGAACTGTTCCGCCGCTACCTGCAGTACGAAGGGCTGGACGCCGGCCTGGAGGCTGGTACTTTCACCCTGCGGCAGACGATGACGATCCCCGAGGTCGCCCAGGCGTTGCAACGCGGCCAGCGACCCGAGGTGGCGATCACCGTCCGCGAGGGCCTGCGCCTGGAGGAAGTGGCCGCGAGCGTCGCTGCACAGGCCGGCATCCCGGAGAACGATTTCCTGGCCCTGGTTACCAATGGCTGGCGACAGACCGACCTGGGCAGCTATGACTTCCTGGCCTCCCTGCCGCCCGAGGCGACGCTGGAGGGTTTCCTGTTCCCGGAGACCTACCGGCTGCCGGAGGATGCCACCGCCTACGACGTGGTGGCGCGGATGTTGACGACTTTCCACGAACGGGTGACGATGGACACGCAGATGGCGGCAGCCAATCAGGGGTTGACCGTCTACCAGTTGGTGACCCTGGCCTCCATCGTCGAGCGCGAGGCGGTGCTCCAGGAGGAGCGCCCGATCATCGCCAGTGTCTACTTCAACCGGCTGCGCAATAGCTGGTTGCTGAACGCTGATCCCACGGTCCAGTACGCGCTGGGCTATGACGCCAGCAGCGGCCAGTGGTGGCGCACGCTCTATTTCGACCAGCTCGGCATCACCAGCTTGGCTGATATTGACAGCCCCTACAACACCTACCGCTACCCCGGCCTGCCGCCCGGCCCGATCTGCAGCCCTGGACTGGCCTCGATAGAAGCCGTGGCCCGCCCGGCGACAACCGACTACTTCTACTTCCTGGCGAATTGCCAGGCCAACGACGGCAGCCACCTCTTCGCCGCAACCGAGGAGGAGCACTTTGCGAACTATGCCGCGTGTGGTGGGGTGGCTCCGTAGAAGCGTTTTGCATGTTGCGTGGTGCGTGCTGTGCCTCCTGACCGCCTGTCGAGTCCCCGGCGCAGTGCGGCCGGTGGTGCGCATGGGCCTGGTCGCTCCGTTCGAGGGACGCTACCGCTACGTGGGCTATGATGTCTTCCCGGCGGTGCGGCTGGCGCTGCGCCAGGCGAACGCGGCCGGCGGAGTGGGGGGGTACGCGGTCGAGCTGGTCGCCTACGACGACGGCGCTGATCCCCTCTCGGCCGTCGAACAGGCACGCAAGCTGCTGGCCGATCCCGAGGTCGTTGTCGTCATCGGCCATTTCCGGGACGAGACGACGCTGGCGGCGCTGGCGACCTATGCGGATGGCGGGTTGCCGCTGGTGGTCCCTGGCCTGGTGAACCCCTCTGCCACGGATGGAGCGGTGTTCTGGTGGGGAGTGGAGGCCGATGACCTGGCGGCGGCGATGTTGGATGGATTGTCGTCGGCGGCGCTGGTGGACGACGGCGGGCCGCTCGGTCGGGCCCTGCGCGCGCTCGCGCCGGAGCGCGGCGTGACGCTGGCTCCGCTCGTCGCGCCCGGCGACCCGGCGGGGCTGGCGGCCCTCTCCGCTGCCGATCCGCCGGCGGTCCTGTGCGCCGCCGACCCGCTGCCCTGTGGGGAGACGCTGGCGGCGCTACGCGCAGCCGGCTGGCGGGGAAGTTTCCTGGGCGGGCCGGAACTGGCGGCGGCCGATTTCGCCGCTGTGGTCGGCGAGGCTGTCGAGGGCGCGGCCTTCGTCACCCCCTGGCCATCGCCGGAAGATGTGGAGGGAAACGCGGACTTCATCGCGGCGTACCGCGAGGTGTCCGGTGGGGCGCCGCCGGGGCCGCTGGCCCTGCCGGCCTACCAGGCGACGCAGCGTGTGTTGGCGGCGCTGGCGGCGGACATCGCCGCCCACGGAACGCCATCACCGCCAGGGGTTGCGGCGGCGTTAGAGTCATCGGCCGCCGACGAGAGGCCGCCGTCCCTCTATCGCTATCGCTACGGCCCCTCGGACTCCCGCCTGCGCAATTCGCCCGTTGTCATTGCCCAGATGTTCCGCCCCGACGGGGCCGGCACTTCGCCGGTCAACATCCGCCCCCAGCGTTGAAGGTCCGACGGACCGCTCTGGACGATCAGCGATTCCAGCCGCGCCCACACATCCAGCGAACCCTCCGGGAAGACCGTACGCACGTACGTCATCACCCATGGGCCGACGGCCTTGCGCAGCCGTTCCATCTCGCTCCGTCCCTGAGCGATCTCCGCGGCGAGTTGTTCCTTCAGCTTTGCGTCGTCAATCTTTTGCTGCACTTGACGCTTGAGACCCAGTTGGGCCTGCAGGAGGATCAGTGCCTCTACCTGTTCGGCCTGTTGGGGGAACTGCCCGGCGATGGGTTTGAGCAACTCGTTCAGGTTGGCGTAGGACTGGGCGGCGCGCATTTCGGCGCCGGTCACCCTCATTTTCGCGTCGAGTGTCTCGGCGAGCCATTGGCGTTCCTCGCGCAGGCCGGCGGAGATAAAGAAGGCGATCAGGCCCACCCCGGCCAGCCCAACGACCACGGCGATGACCGTCGCCAGGGCGGCTGGGATGGCGGCGATCTGTGCGATGCTGTTGAAGGCTGCGTGCAGGAGCATGGCGGCGATCCACCCGGCGGCCATCGCCAGGCCGCGACCTGAACGCCGGCGGAAGCGGAACCGCCCCACTGCCGCGCCAACCAGCCCGGCTGCCGTCCCGTGCATCAGGCAGGTGGAGAAGGAACGCACCACGGCCAGGAGGATGGACTGGCGGGGATTCTGGCTGATGTACAG
>DAOTYW010000375.1:0-5607 GCA_034434755.1 Anaerolineae bacterium
CAACTGCTCCAGCCCAAGGAAGCCGCTCAGGCGATATGATTTGTAAGGTGCGCGAAAAGTGTCAACCTATCTCGGTCTGTAATTGAACCATCCCCGCCATCGCACCCCCAAAAACCGATCCTCACGCTACCGTCCCGACCAGGGGATGGCCTCGATCCGGCCATGGCGCACCCGCGCCATTTCCGGCGTGGCCTTGCGCCGTTTCTCGTCGGGGGAGCGGGCGATGTGGTGGGCGATGCGCAGTTGCGTGGGGGCCAGGTCGAGCGCGCAGACCACCGCGCCCTCGTTGCCGGTCGCGCCGGCATGGACCACACCGTGCAACTTGCCCCAGACGATGACGTGTCGGCCGGCGACCACCTCGGCGCCGGCGTGGACGTCGCCGATGATCACCACGTCCCCCACGCGCTCGACCCGCTGGCCGGCGCGGAGGGTCCGCTCCACCACGTATTCCCCTTCCGTCGGCAGAGGTTCCTCGCCCGCTGCCCGCGGCGCGGCCGGCCCCAGGCTCGGCAGCAGCCCGGCGCGGACGGTCGCCAGCACGGTGGCGTCGCAGGCACTCAGCACGGCGACCAGTTCGACGCCGTAGCGGGCCAGGAGGGTGCGCGCTTCCTCGACCTGGTCGGCGCCCAGCTCGCGCAGGCCCACATCGAGGGCGGCGCGCCCGCCCTGGAAGAAGCTCGCGTTGCTCTCCAGGCGCGCCGCCAGGCGTGCCAGCCGTTCCGCCCAGGGGCCTTCGCCCAGGACGATGAGCAGCCGGTCGCGGATGCCCTTGACGACAATGCCATCCCGATTCATCGTCGGCGTTGATTATAACACAGGTCGAAGCAAGGGGGAATTGTCGGTGTGGCGGGTTTTCGGAGCAGTTCGTGGGACAACTACGAGCAGTTATCCTACACTGGCTTGACAGTTCTGCTGTTTCGCGGTAACATATAAGTGTTTATTTATCAAGTTTCCGCTTATGGATACCCGTCCGTGACGCCGAGACCAGAACTGGATAGCCAGTTGCGCCAGGCAGCGCGGTTCTTCTACGCGCTGAAGGACCCGCTGCGCCTGCGTGTCCTGCTGACCCTGGCGCAGGGCAGCGAGAAGACGGTGACCGAGCTGGCCCAGGAGATGTGGATCAGCCAGCCGCTGCTCTCCTGGCACCTGGCCCGCCTGCGCGCCGCTGGACTGGTGCGGGTGGAACGCAACGGGCGGGAGGCGCGCTACTCGGCGGACCTGGAGGCGCTGGAACGGCAGTTTGCGGAGTTCCGGGCGCTGTTGGCGGCAGGTGAATGAGGCAAGAAGCAGGAAGCAAGAGGCAAGGGGCAAGAAGTAAGGGGCAGGAAGCTGGAAACAATGCGCGATACGCGATTAGCGATACGCGTTGGAGGGAGAATGGCAGCGAAGGAACGCAAAGTCCGTGTAGCGATCATCGGTGTGGGCAACTGCGCCTCGGCGCTGGTGCAGGGGGTGACGTTCTATCGGGATGTAGCTGCGGAGGCGGTGGTGCCAGGGCTGATGCACCCGGTGCTCGGTGGCTACCACGTGGGTGACATCGAGTTCAGCGCCGCCTTCGACATTGACGCCGAGAAGGTGGGCAAGGACCTCTCGGAGGCGATCTTCTGCGGGCTGAACAACACCGCCCACTTCTGCGACGTACCGCCGCTGGGCGTGCCGGTGCAGCGGGGGATGACCCACGACGGGCTGGGCAAGTACCTCAGCCAGGTCATTCGCAAGGCCCCCGGCCCGACCGCCGACATCGTCCGCATCCTGAAAGAGACGAAGACCGACGTGGTGGTCAACTTCCTGCCGGTCGGCAGTGAGATGGCTACCAAGTGGTACATCGAGCAGGTGCTGGACGCCGGCTGCGGCTTCGTCAACGGTATCCCGGTCTTCATCGCCCGCGAAGCGTACTGGCGGCAGCGCTTCGCCGAGCGCGGCCTGCCGGTCATCGGCGACGATGTGAAGAGCCAGGTGGGGGCGACGATCCTCCATCGCGTGCTGACCCGCCTGATGCGCGACCGCGGCGTGCGCATTGACCGCACCTACCAGCTCAACTTCGGCGGCAACACCGATTTCCTGAACATGCTGGAACGGGAGCGCCTGGAGTCGAAGAAGATCTCCAAGACTAGCGCGGTGACCAGTCAACTGGACTATCCGCTGCCGGAGGAGGACATCCACGTCGGGCCGTCGGACTACGTGCCGTGGCTGAAGGACCGCAAGTGGTGTCACATCCGCATCGAGGGGACGACCTTCGGCGAGGTGCCGTTGAACATCGAACTGAAGCTGGAGGTATGGGACAGTCCCAACTCGGCCGGTGTGGTGATTGACGCCGTGCGCTGCTGCAAGCTGGCGCTGGAGCGGAAGCTGCGCGGGGCGATCGTGGCCCCGTCCGCGTATTTCATGAAGTCGCCGCCCGTGCAGATGACCGACGACGAGGCCCGGCGGGCGGTAGAAGCGTTCATCGCCGGGGAGGCAGGGGAGACCCTGCCGTAGGAGGCGGGAGTGGAAAAAGCCGAAACGGGGAAGGCGGTGCAGAAACGCCGCTTCGACACGTTCACCGACTGGGCGCGGGACGCCGCGCAGGTGATCACCGTCCCCATCGCCCGCGTCCTGGCGCGGCTGAACGTCCACCCGAACACGGTGACGCTGATTGGCTCCTTGTTGCTCGTGGGGGTGGGCGTGGTGCTGGCGACCGGGCGGCTGGCGCTCGGCGGGTGGCTGCTGGCGGTCACCGCGCCGCTGGACGCCGTGGACGGGGCGCTGGCCCGCCTGGTGGGGCAGAAGAGCCGCTTCGGGGCCTTTCTGGACTCCACGCTCGACCGCGTCGCTGAGGCCGCACTGCTGGGCGGGCTGGCTACCCACTTCGCGCTGCGCGGCTCGATCACCGAGGTGGTGCTGGCCTTCGTCGCCCTGTCCAGCGGGCTGCTGGTCAGCTACACGCGGGCGCGGGCGGAGGCGCTGGGCGTCCCGTGCAAGGTGGGGTTCTTCAGCCGGCTGGAGCGCATCGTGGTGCTGGCGGGCGGATTGATCCTGGGCTACCCGACGGTGGCGCTGTGGGTGCTGGCCATCGGCACGACCCTGACGGTGGTCCAGCGCATGCTCTACGTCTACCGGCAGACGCGCATCGCGGATCGCTAATCGCGTATCGCGTATCGCCAATCGCGTATCGCAGATCGCATGTTGCGTCTTGCGATACGCGATTAGCGATCCGCGATTAGCGATAGGCGATGAGCGATAAGCGATCCTCGATCTCCGACCGCAACGCCGGGTCAGTATTGGCATCTAGGGCCCGCGTGAACGCTACCCGTGCTTCCTCGTAGCGCCCCTGCAGGGTGTAGAGCTGCCCCAGGTGATCGTAGGCGGAGACGAGCGACGGGTCCAGCTCTAGGGCGCGCAGTAGCTCATCCTGCGCTTCGTCGTACCGACCGGCCAGCGCGTGCGCCCAGCCGAGCAGGTCGTGGGCGACGCCGCTTTGAGGGGCCAGGCTCGCCAGGGTATGGGCGGCCAACCATCCCCGTTGCCCGCTCGTGATCCCCCGTTCGAGGTAGAAACGGGCCATCGCTTCCCAGATCAGCGGGTCCTGCGCGGCCAGACGGGTCGCCTCGTCCCACCAGATGTCGGCGGCCGCGTACTGGCCGAGCGCGGCATAGAGAGTGGCCAGGTAGAGACTGAAGGCGGGGTTCTGCGGATCGAGGGTGTAGGCGCTCTCCAGGTGCGGACGGGCAGCGGTGGGGTTGCCCTGTCGCAGGTAGTGCAGGCCCAGGAGGGAACGGGCCAGGACGGCGTCGGGGGCCAGGCGGGCGGCGGTCTCCAGGTGTTCCTGGGCCGCTGCCGGGTCGCCGAGCGCATCCAGCGCCTGGCCCAGCAAGGCGTGGCCGTCGGCGTAGGCGGGGTTGAGCACCACGGCGCGGCGGAGCGCCAGCGCTGCCAGGCCCGGCTCGCCGTGTTCTAGGCAGGCCTGGCCGATCCGCGCCAGTCGGTACGCGGGGACATCGCCGGCGTTGTCCAGCACGGCCAGCAGGTCGGCGGCCAGCGGGGTGGCGGCGGCCTGCAGGTGCGGGCGGGCGGCGGCGGGGTCGGAGAGGGCCAGCAGCCCGCCGAGTCGCTCATGGGCGAGCGAGTCGGTGGGATCGGCGGCCACGAGCGCCTGGTAGGCTGCCTGGGCCTCGTCGGCGCGGCCCAGGTTGACGTACGCCTGGGCCAGGAGGTGGTGGGCCGCAGCGTCGGTGGGATCGAGGACCAGCGCTGCCGTCCCGTGCTCCACCACCGCCGTCCAATCCCCCTGCGCGGCATAGAGGGCGCTCAGCAGCGGCTCGACCTGCGCCGCGGCGGCCCCGCGTTGGCGCGCTTCGTCCAGTGCCGCCAATCCCTCGGCTGGCCGGTTCCATTCCACGTACAGCAGAGCCAGGCGCAATGCGGGCGCGGGATCGGATGGACGGGCGGCGGCGGCCTGTCGGTAGGCATCCTCCGCTGCCGTCCGCTGGCCGGTAGCGGCGCGGGCATCGCCCAGCGCCAGCAGCACGGGGAAGGGGCCGGTGGTCGGAATGGCAGGGGAAGGGACAGCGGGCGGATGCGCGACGCAGGCGGTGAAGAGAAGAACCCCAGAGACACAGAGGGCACAGAGAATCCCCGTGTTCTCTGTGCCTCTGGGGTTCATTTCCTGGCCCTTCGCGTATCGCGTATCGCCTATCGCGTATCGCGTATCGCAGATCGCCTATCGCGATAGGCGATGTGCGACAAGCGATTGACGATAAGCGATACACGATTGGCGATCAACTCTCGACCCGCTCCTGCATGCGGATGCCCATCCGCTCCAGCTCGTCCAGCACTGGCTCGTAGATCTCGGGCCGCACGGGGATGTGGACACCGGTTAGGCGGATCTGTCCGTCCAGGATGAGGCAGCAGGCGATGGCGGCGGGCAGGCTGACCGTGCGGGCCATTGAGCTGTCGCCGCCGGGGATGCCGAAGTCCACCATCGTCGAGGTGATGTGCTCCTGCCGGTCGGGGTAGCGGGCGACGAAGTCGTGCAGCAGCACGATCATGTCCCGCTCCCGTTCCCCGTAGACGAGCTTCTTCTGTAACTGGGCGGCCAGCACGTCGAGGATCGTCCGCTCCGGCGGCAGCGGCTCGTCGCTGAGCAGCCCCAGCCACGCGAAGCGGTCGAGCACGTCGGAGTCGGCCGGCAGGTCCAGGTGGGCGGCCAGGTCGCGCCGCAGGTCGGTCGTCTGCGGCTGGCCGATCATGCGCGCCAGCAGGCTGTGGAAGGTCAACCTGCCCAGGTCATCCCGCTCGGTCAGGTCGAGCAGCCCCAGCTCGACGAACTTCTGCCAGGTCGCGCACCAGCCGGGGTAGCGCAACGTGCCGCGATACATGGTCTGTGTTTCCGGGATGCCGTAGGTCTCGATGTAGGAGAGCGAATCGCGGTTTGGGTAGGCGTCCAGGTCGCCCACCCCCTCGACGTAGACAGTGTGGCGGGTAGCGAAGAGGCGGCGGTTGGGCACCTCGACCCTCTGGCCGTTCTCCAGGTAGAGCGCGTCGTTGCGCCCGGCCAGCACCACGCCACGCGGGCTCCAGGAGAACTTGTAGCCGAAGGGGTTGTCGTTGGCATCCGGGGCCGGCAGC
>DAOTYW010000376.1:0-5247 GCA_034434755.1 Anaerolineae bacterium
GACGCCGGCCGCGGTCAGCCGCTCGTGCAGCGCCTCCGCCCCCCCACGCGCCCAGTCCGCGTCCCCCGCGTCCAGCCAGATGCGCAACGCCGTGATCGCCGGGTCGGCGGCAAGGTTGTACGGATCGTAGGCCGGGAGGGCATTGTTGAGCGAGAGCGCCGGGCTGTGTCCGCCCACCGCCGCGAACAGGTCGGGGTGGCGGAAGGCGATCTCCAGCGACCAGACCGCGCCGCGCGAGATACCGCCGATCGCCCGCCTCTCCCGCTGCGCCTGGGTGCGGTAGGCGCTGTCTATGTGTGGGATCAGCTCGTTGACGATCAGCCCCTCGACGGAGCTGTCCCCGCCGCTGGTGTTGACGAAAATACCCTCCGGCGACGGGTCGCAGTTGGGCAGGACGATGATGAACGGCGGGTATGCTCCCGACCGGATGCCGTCGTCGGCCACGGTCTCCACGCCCAACTGGCTCCAGTGGCGCTCGTCGAACGGATGGCCGTGGAGGAGGTAGAGGACGGGGTAGGTGTACCCATAGGCGTCGTAGCAGGGCGGCAGGTAGATCCGATAGGTCGCCTCGCGGCCCAGGACCCGGCTGAAGTACGTGCCGGTCTCCACCCGCCCGACGGTGTCGCTGCAGACGGGCGTCGGTGTCGGTGTGGCCGTGGGGGTAGGGGTAGCGGTCGGGGTCGGCGTGGGTGTCGGCGTGGCCGTCTGCAGTGGCACCAGGCTGGGCGGGGCGTAGATGGGGCTATTGCTCCCCGTCGGCGATGGCGGGATGGCGAGCGGGATGGGCGTGGGCGTGTCGCAGGCGGCCAGAAGCAGCGTCAGGGCCGATAGACAGGAAAGGAGGTGCAGCACGCGCCGGATGAGGAGCATGTCCATCCGCATGGCCGCGCCTATTCGTAGACCTTCCAGTACGGCTTCTCGTCCTCCCAGCGCCCGCGGAATTCCTCCGACACAGTCGCCAGGGTTGCCTGGCACTCCGCGCTGACGGTGCCGTCGGGAAGGCGAATCTGGCCGGCCACCCGCGCGCCCACCCCGCCGAGCTGTTCCACCCAGCCCACGACGGTCAGCGGGACGCCGGTGGGCGTCGGGCGAAGGTAGCGGACGGTCAGGCGCAGGGTGGCCATCAGGTTCTCGTCGGAAGTGTGCAGCAGCACGGCCCGCCCGGCCACCTCGTCCAGGATAGCGGCGACGATGCCGCCGTGGACGATGCCGGGGTAGCCCTGGTACGGGTCGGGGACGGTGATCTGGGCGCGCACCTGGCCGGACGCGGGGTCGTTATAGAATACCAGGTGCAATCCGATTGGGTTCTGTACGCCGCAGACGAAGCAGTAGCGGGAATTGGGTTGTTTGTCCATACGCGGCCGATTGTAACCGAGGTGGAGGATCCGGTCAAGTGGGGGGCGAAGCGGGGCGAGGCGATTCTACGCCCCCCATGGCAGGAAAGGCAGGGAGACAGACACCCCGCTCAGGATCACGGCCATCTCCGCCGCGCCGACCAGGGAGCGCTCGCCGGGGAACTCCCGCTTCAGCTCGACCGACTGCACGCGGAAGTCGGGCGAGAAGACCACGCGCAGCCAATCGTCCTCGAAGCGCAGGGCATCGTCCCCCACGGTCAGCCGCGACTCGATCCCGTCTTCCCGCCGACAGATCGTGCGGTGGTCGCCTGCGATGTAGAAGGCGTTATCGGTCTCCCGCTCGAAGTCCTCCCGGCGCAGGAAGAGGCGCGGCTTATCGGCGTAGGGCCGGCCCTGGTGGACACAGAAGGTGGCGCAGTTGCCGCACTCGTTGCATAGGTCGTCCAGGTGGACGATCTGCCGCTCCTGCGCGACGCGGAAGGTCTCCTGCCCGCTGACTACCGCCCGTCCCGCCTGACAGGAGAGGCGGGGCAGTTCCCAGCACACCGGCGTCACGAAGTACACCAGGTTGGCCCGGTTGGGGCAGACCTCGACGCACTTGTCGCACAGGCTGGCGCACTGCAGGCAGCGGGCGGCCTCGTCCCGCGCCGCCGGCTCGTCCAGCGTCGCCTCGATCAGGGCGAAGCCACGCCGCGCCGCTGGCGGGAGCATGGCCGGGCGGTTCTGCGCCGACCGGCGCGCCCGCGCCCGCTTCACCTGCCCGATCTCCTCCGGCGCGAGCGTCGGCAACTCGACCGCCGGGCGGTCGAACGGGACGCCCAGTTCACGGCAGATGGCCTCGGCGGCGCGGCGACCGTCGGCGCAGGCGGCGATGATCGTCTCCGGCCCGCGCACCGCGTCCCCGCCGGCGTAGACCCCCGCCGCGTCCGTCCGCCCGCTGCACGGGTTGGCGACGACCCACCCGTCCCGCCGCAGGGAGACGCGGCTGCCGTCCAGGAAGGCCACGTCCGCCTGCTGGCCGATGGCGACGATGATCGCGTCCGTCGCGATCTCGAACTCGCTGCCGGGGATGGGCAGTGGCCTGCGCCGCCCGCTCGCGTCCGGTTCGCCGAGCCGGTTGCGCACGCACACCAGCGCCGCTGCCCGTCCATCGCCCAGGACGATGCGCCTGGGCGTGGCCAGCTCTTCCAGGGCAACCCCCTCGGCCAGCAGCCCTTCCAGCTCCTCCTCGGTGGCGGGCATTTCCTGGCGCGTGCGCCGGTAGACGACGGTGACCGTCCCGTCGGTCAGCCGCCGCGCCGTGCGCGCCGCGTCCATCGCCGAGTTGCCCCCGCCGATCACCAGTACATGCCGGCCCGGTGCAGCCTGTTCACCGCGGCGGACCCGTTCCAGGAACTCCAGCGCCGGGTAGACCCCCGCGCCGTCCTCCCCCTCGATGCCCAAGCGCGCGCTCTGCTGCGCTCCCGCAGCCAGGTAGACGGCGACGAAGCCCTGCTCCAGCAGCGTCTCCGGCGGGGCGGTGACCGGCTGGCCCAGGCGGATGTCCACGCCCAGGGCGCGGATGCGCTCGATGTCCGCCTGGACAGCCGCTTCCGGCAGCCGGAAGACGGGGGCGAGGGCGAGCATCCCACCGGGACGGTCGCGGCTCTCGAAGACGGTCACTGCCAGACCGTTGAGGGCCAGGTAGTATGCCGCCGCCAGCCCGGACGGCCCGCTGCCGATCACGGCCACTCTGGCCCCCGCGACTTTGGACTGCGGGCTTCGCGCCTCGCCCCTCTCGGCCGCGAAGCGCTTCAGCGCGCGGATCGCCACCGACTCATCGGTGTCATTGCGCGTGCAGCGGGTCTGGCAGAGGTGGGTGCAGACGTAGCCCGTGACCGTCGGCAGGGGGTTGTGGGCCAGGATAACCTGCAGGGCCTGGTCATATTCGCCCCGAGCGATCAGGCGGGCATAGGCGGGCACCTGCTGACGGGCCGGGCACGCCTCGACGCAGGGCGCGGTGATGCAATCGAACCATCCCAGGGCCGACTCGACCTTCGGCGGGCCGTAGGGGTGGTAGCGTTTCTGGTAGCGCGGGTTCGTCAACGCCTCGGCGGCGGCCCGGTCGAGGTTCGTCAGCCGATCGCGCGCCAGCTCCTCCAGGCTGGCCGCCCCGCGCACCGCCATCTCCCGCTCCAGGTTCTCCAGATACTGGAGGAAGCGCGAGTAGCCGCCCGGCTTCAACAGGTCGCTGGCTACGGTGACGGGCCGCGCACCGCAGGCCAGGATGTCGGTCACGTTGAGCGCGTCGGCCCCAGCGGAGTAGGAGACCGACAGCCGCCCGTCGAACTCGTGGGCCAGCTTGCGGAACAGGTTCATCGTCACCGGGTAGAGGGCGCGGCCCGACATGTACATCTCGTCGCCCGGCAGCACCCGCCGGTGGTTGCTCATCGCCAGCGTATTGCTCAGCTTGACCCCGAAGGCTCGCCCGCAGGCGACGGCGACTTCCTGCAGGCTGCGGATCAGCTCCACCGCCCGTTCGTAGCGCAGGTCGTGGGCAAAGACCGAATCGGGGATGACGATCTCGCGGAAGCCCAGCCGCTCGTGGAGGATGTCCAGCACCGCCTCCTTGCCCAGCAGCGTTGGATTCAGCTTGACCGTCGTGTGCAGGCCGCGTTCCTCCAGCAGATAGCGGCAAATGCGCTCGATCTCGTCCGGCGGGCAGCCGTGCATGGTGGACAGGGTGACATTATCGGTCACCTGGGCAGGGATGGGCAGGTCGGCGAATGGGGGGAACTGGCGGCGCAGGGTGTCCCGGATGGCGGCGAGCGGTTCGGACGCATCGGCCAGCGTGTCCATGAAGCGGGTGACGGGCGGGCTCTGGATGCCCTCCAGGTTATAGCCGACGCTCATGTTGAAGACCGTGCCGACCGGTCCGGGGAAGCCCAGGTGGTGGTGGAGGATGTGCACCAGCGCCCAGGCCTTGACGTACTCGTCCACCGACTGTTCCAAACGCAGCTCCTGCGACCATTCGACGTTGTAGCCCTCGTCGGCCATATCTATGCACGGGCGCGGGATCTCCAGTTGGTCCATGATCTGGACCGTCTTCAGCTCGATGAAGCGCGCGCCGGAGAGCCAGGCGCAGACGATGTTCTGGGCCAGTTGGGTGTGTGGTCCGGCTGCCGGGCCGATGGGGGTGGTAAGGGCATGGCCGAAGATTTGGCTGCGCAGTGAAGCATGTGCGGCGTTCTGCGCCGGGGATGCACCCGGCACGTAGAACAGCGTCCGTGGGATGCCGAAAATGGACTCGCTGTGTTCCAGCTCGTCCAGTATCCAATGCAGGAGAACCGGGAAGGGTTGAGGGTGCATAGAGTCGGTCATCGTGACTACCTTGACCATGGGTATCTGCTCAGGCCAGTCCCTTCTCTCACCACAGAGGACACGAAGGATGATCCAGGATCGTGATCGCCTCCATTCTTCGTGTCCTTCGTGGTCAGCATGAATCCGTGTCCTGGCGTAACTGCCTACTGTCCGTGGCGCTGGGCCCTCACCTTTCCCCTTACTCTCTCCCCTCTCCCGCGGGAGGGTGCTGAAAAATATCTCTCACCGCAGAGTATGCAGAGGGAGCATCAAAAAACTCGGCGGCCTCTGCGGTGCAAGCTGGGACTTTTGCAGCACCCTCGCTGCGGGATAGGGGAGGGGGTAGGGGGTGGGGTGAGGGGGAATGCCGACCCGCCGCGGCAAACGCCCTGCGGCTACGACACGAACGGTCGTCCCAGCCCGCCGGGCGAACGTCCGCGGATGGCGCGGTCCATGCTGCGGGCCAGGCGCGGCGGCAGCAGCCCCAGCAGCCGATCCACCCCCTCGCTGCTGATCAACAGCAGGGTGAAGATCATCAGCGCGAAGGGTGCGG
>DAOTYW010000377.1:0-3194 GCA_034434755.1 Anaerolineae bacterium
CCTGCCGCTGTTCGCGCTGCTCGTTCTGCTGCGGCGAGAACGATAGCCTACCGGCCGCACTCCGCGAGGGCTTCGGCGGGGAGACGGGTAGGCACTACCGAGGCCGCTCGCTCCCGCTGTTCGCGGTCCAGCGTCACCAGCGTGCTGCCGAAACGCAAGGCCACGGCGACGTAGACCGCGTCGCTGCCGCGCAGCCGGTGCCGGGCCGCGATGTCGGCAGCCTGGTCCGCCACCGTCTCATCCAGAGCGACCAGGATCAGGCGGGGCAATCGGCGCAGGCTGGCGGCGAAGCGACGGGCCAGATCGGCGTCGCCCCGCCCCCGGCTCACGGCGGCGGCCACCTCCGGCAGCAGCAGCGTCGGCGCGACGATCGGCACTGCCTCATCCCGTATGCGGGTCAGCAGGCGGAGGCTTTCTTCGTGCCCCGCTTCGTACGGGTTGAAACCATTCAGGAAGACACTCGCGTCCACCGTGTACGGCATCACTGACCTCTAGCGGCGCATCTCGGACAGCAGCTCGGCGCTGCTCAGGGACGACTGCCACCCCTGGCCGATCTCCTCGCCCAGTCGGGTCAGTTCCTCCCAGACAGCCGTGGCCGACTCACCGCCCGACAGAGCAGCCTGGATGGTCACGTCCAGTGGAGACAGGATACCCACCGGCCGTCCGCGATAGGTGATGATGTAATGCGCCTGGCGCTCCCGGACGTTTTGCACGATCTCCGAGGCACGGGTCTTCAACTCGCGCACTCCCACGTCGGGCATCGGTTTACCTCCGTCCATTGTGGTCACGAATGTAACTACATCATACATCGAACTGTGGGATATGTCAACCTCAGGATTTGACAACCCCCCGACCTGCCGTATACTGAAGGGCGATGACACGCCGTCTGTTGCTCCCGCTCCTCTCCCTCCTCGCCCTGGCGACCCTGGCCGGGCTGGCCCTCGCGCCCAGCGCCGCCCACGCGCCACCCGTCCACACCCTCCCCGGCCCCGACGGACGGGCTGGGATGTGCTACACGTTCTACGACCCCGGCTACCCCTTCCTGCCGCTGGCCCTCGCCGCCGGCGCGCGCTGGGAGCGCTTCAACTTCGACTGGCACCGGCTCGAACCGTCCGACGGCCAGTGGGACGACGCCGTGGCGAACAGCTACGAGGTCCTGGTGAACGACCTGACCGCCGCCGGTATGGACATCGTCGGCATGCTGCTGTGGACGCCGGACTGGGCGGCGACGGGCGCCCTCGTCCAACCCCCCACCCCACCCCCCGGCCCGCCGGGCCCACTCGTCCCCCCGCCGCCCGCCGAGGCGCAGCCCTCCCCCTCGCCGCCGCGCGGCCTCTACGAGGAGTGGAACGACTGGAGCGCGTCCGACGACCCCGGCATCAACTACTGGGGCCGCTTCGTCTACCAGGCCGTCTCCCGCTACGGTGACCGCGTCCAACACTGGGAGATATGGAACGAGCCGGACTACCCCTACTTCTGGAGCGGCACGCCCGCCGACTACGCCCAGCTCCTCCGCGTGGGCTACCTGGCGACCCAGGCGGCATGCCCGGACTGCACCGTGCTGTTCGGCGGGCTGCAGTATTGGGGCAACCCGGCGTTCTACACCCAGGTGCTGGACATCCTCAACGATGACCCGCAGGCGGCGCAGTACAACTACTACTTCGACGTGATGTCGGTGCACCTCTACAGCCGTTCCTCCACCATCTACGACGTGGTCAACGCGATCCGCAGCGGGATGGTCGCCCACGTCCCCGCCCACCCCATCTGGCTCACCGAGACCGGCGTTCCGGTGTGGGACGACGCCTCGGTGGACCCCACGCCCTACGAGCAGTGGGACTACACCGCCACCCAGGACGAGGCCGCCGCCTTCGTCCTCCAGTCCTACGCCAACGCCTGGGCCGCCGGGGTCGAGCGCTATTTCTTCTTCCGCACCCACGACGCCGATATGGACGACGACACGTTCGCTCCGGCTTTCTTCGGCCTGATCCGCAACGACCGTTCGCCGCGCCCGGCCTACAGCGCCTACCGGGTCGCCACGACCTACCTGGTCTCGCCGACGATGGCGACGAGCTGGACCTACGCCGACGGGACGCGGCGGGTGACGCTGTGGGGCACGCCGCGCGGCAAGGTCAGTGTGCTGTGGAACACCACCCCGACCACGCTGACCTTCTACTACCCGGCTATCCTGCCCACCGCCACGCGGGTGGATCGCTGGGGGAACGCCCAGACGATCACCGCCGCGGGCGGGAGCTACGCGCTGACCCTGCCGGCGGCGACCGCCAACCTCCTCTCCAACCCCGGCGACTACATCATCGGCGGCGAGACCTACCTGGTACTCGAAGCCGACACCACGCCGCCCACCGCCACGGTCCTCCCGCTGCCGGCTGCCTGGTACTCCCCCGCCCTGCCGGTCTCCTGGACGGCGAGCGACGACGCGGCCGGCATCTGGGGCAGCGACGTACAGGTGCGTGAGGGCGGCGGCGCGTGGACGGACTGGCTGCGCTTCACCCAGACGCAGGGGATCACCACGGCGGTCTACACGAACGTCCAGCACGGACAGACGCTCTGCTTCCGCGCCCGTGCCTGGGACCGCGCCGGCAATCGCGGCGCGTGGCCCGCCGACGCCCAGGCCTGCACGACCATCGCCCAGCGGACCCTGCACCTGACCGTCGCGGCGGTCTTCGGGGACGGGAACGAGAACGGCCTGTGGGATGGCGACGAGGTCGCGTTGACGGCTTCGTTCCGCTTCGTGGACGAGGCCGGGACGGACGTGGTGCCCCCGACGGTGGGAGCCGGTTGGGCGTTCACGACCACCCTGTGGGCCGGGACCTACCGCCTGTTGGTGACGCCGGAGGGTTGGCCATCGCCACCGCCGGGCTGGCTGCCCGCCGGCTGGCCGCTCGCCGTGGCCGGGGGAGCGGAACCGCTGGAACTGAACCTGACTATCGGGCTGCCTCCTCACCGGCACAGCCTGGCCCTGCCGGTCGCGCAGCGGGCCGCCGCCATACGCGAGGACCGGATGGGCCGGTGAGGCTGGCTGCCCCCCGGGCGAGACCTGCGGCTTGCGTTGACCGGCGTGGAGAGAGGGCCGGCCTGACGCGCCAGCGGGGATTGACCTTAGCCGGTGTTTTGATTACAATTGGTAACTGCCTACCGTCCGCGGCGCTGAGCCCTCACCCCACCCCCTGGCCCCC
>DAOTYW010000378.1:0-1761 GCA_034434755.1 Anaerolineae bacterium
GCGTAGGCGACCATCTCCCGCTCGTGGGCGGCGACCGCGTCCATGCCCAGTCCCTGCAGGTAGTCCACGGCCGCGCCCAGGCCGATCCCCTCGACGATGGCCGGAGTACCAGCCTCGAACTTCCATGGCAGGTCGTTCCAGGTCGAGCGGTACAGCTCCACGCGGCGGATCATATCGCCGCCGCCCAGGAACGGCGGCATGGCCTCCAGCAGTTCCCGTCGCCCGTAGAGGACGCCGATGCCGGTGGGCCCGCACATCTTGTGCGCCGAAAAGGCCAGGAAGTCGCAGCCCAGCTCCTGCACGTCCACCGGCAGGTGCGGCACCCCCTGCGCGCCGTCCACTAGCACCACCGCCCCCGCTGCCTGGGCCTTCTCCACAATCTGGCGCGCCGGCGTGATCGTCCCCAGGACGTTGGACATCATGGTGAAGGCGACCAGCTTGACCCCGTCCAGCAGGTCGTCCAGCCGTTCCATCTGCAGGAGCCCGTCATCGGTGACCGGCAGGTAGACCAGCCCGGCGCCTGTCTCCTGGGCGAGGAGCTGCCAGGGGACGATGTTGCTGTGGTGCTCCATCTCGGTCAGCAAGATGCGGTCGCCGCGGCCGAGGTGCGCCCGTCCCCAGGTATAGGCAACCAGGTTGATCGCCTCGGTGGTATTGCGGGTGAACACCACCTCTTCGCGCGATGTGGCGTGAATGAAGGAGGCCACCTTGTCCCGCGCAGCTTCGTACCGGGCGGTGGCCTCCTCGCTGAGGCTGTAGACCCCGCGATGGACGTTGGCGTAACAGTCGCGGTAGGCGGCCTCCATCGCTTCCAGGACCGCCACGGGTTTCTGGGAACTGGCGGCGCTGTCCAGGAAGACCAGCGGCTGATCATGGACCAGCCGGCAGAGGATCGGAAAGTCGGTGCGGATCGCTTCGCTATCCAACATAGCGCTTCTCCCTTGCTCAGGAGGCGGGTTAGTGACCCGTCCTGGAGGATGTTCGGCGTGGCAAGTATAGCACGTCCGTCCAGCCACGCAACTGGCCGTCCGAGGCGGGGCGTGTCCCCCCTGTGGGCCCGCAGCATGCGGTTGGCCTGCGCCGGCCGTTGTTTCCGCGTCGCGCCGGCCGATGCCCAATCGGCACGCGGCGGCAGGCAGCCGGATAGGCATTTCTTCCCTTCGGTGGTAGAATGCGGGTCGTGATAAGATGGATCCGCGTGTTGCGCAACGCTGCTGATTGGGTATGGCGGCGGGCTCTGCTGATCGCGCTGTTGGCGATGATGGCGCTGTTCATCGCTCAGGAGGGTCCACCGCCGGGCGCGATGTCCACCCATCTCGACCGCCTCACCGCCGACGTGACTTTCGATTTCCTCGGCTGGGAAGCGGAGGCGTTGTGGGTCAAGCTCACCCATTGGGTACTGTCGGTGCAGCGGTATATGCCGGAAACCGAACGCACCGCTTTCGTCCGCGACACCGTCGAGCGGATGCGCCGGATGGCCGATCTGAGTGGGCAGATCGAGACGGCCTATACTGACCCTCAGGTGGTGGACCCCGCCACGGCGACGGCCCAGGCGCGCCAGGAACTGGCCCGGCTGCGCGCTGAGGCCGCCGTGCGCCAGCCGATCGCCGAGGCGATCATCGAGGAACAGGTGGCTGTCGTGTTGTACCGCGAGGGGTTGGCGGTCCTGGGCCAACCCTTCCCGCCGGTGGGTATTCGCTTCACCCCGCTGCCCACCCGGCTCGTCGTCTCGCCCCGCGAGCGCATCGAAACGACCTACAG
>DAOTYW010000379.1:0-16905 GCA_034434755.1 Anaerolineae bacterium
TTGCATACTTGCCCACTTGCATACTTGCCCACTTGCATACTTGCCCACTTGCATACTTGCCCACTTGCATACTTGCATACTTGCATACTTGCATACTTGCATACTTGCCATGGTAGTTGGCGTTGACCTGATCGAAGTCCCCCGCGTGGAGCGGGCGCTGGCCCGCCACGGGGAGCGGTTCATCCGGCGCGTGTTCACTCCGGCCGAGATGCTCTACACACGCGGGCGCGTCCCAGAGCTGGCCGCCCGTTTCGCCGCCAAGGAAGCCGTCTCGAAGGCACTGGGCGTGGGCGTGCGGATGCTGGCTTCCGAGGGCGTCGGCTGGCAGGAGGTGGAGGTGCTGGGGGACTGGCGCGGCCGCCCCGAGGTGACCCTGCACGGACGGGCCGCCGAGCGCGCCGCCGAGATGGGCCTCACCCAGTGGGCGATCAGCCTATCCCACACCAAAGAATACGCCATCGCCTTCGTCGTCGCGCAGTGACCGGCCGCCCCTACAGCACGCCGAACCCCATCAGCACGCCCATCAGCACGAAAGCAAGCGCCGACATCCACAGCAGCACCCGCTGCGGAATCAGCCGGGTCAGCCCCTGCCCACCGACGACACCCACCGCCGTCACGGCGATCAGCGCCAGCGCCCCGCCGAGGAACACCGCCAGCGGCGTCCCACGCTCGCCAGCCAGCCCCAGCACCGCCAGTTGCGTCTTGTCGCCCATCTCGGCCACGAACAGCAGCCCGAAGGTCGCCGCGAAGACCCGCCAATCCCAGCGACGGGCAGCCGCACAGGTCGTTTCTGCCTCCACCTCACAGGTCTCGCCATAGCCCTGTCGCCCCGCCCGGTAGGCTTCGCACCCGATCAGCAGCCCCATCACCCCAAAGGCCGCTGCGGCGACCAGTCGCAGCACCGGCTCCGGGACAAACCGCCCCAGCAGTTGCCCGCCAGCAGCCCCCAGCCCGGTCACCGCCGTCAGGGCCAGGCTGGCCCCCAGGAAAACCGCCCACGGTTGACGGTACTTGCAAGTCTGGGTCACCACCGCCAACTGGGTCTTGTCACCCAGTTCGGCGACGAAGATCAGCCCGAACGTCGAGAGCAGCGCGCTCCAATCCACCCCCATATCCTCCAGAACCCCATCGTCAGCCAGCCGTCAGATCACTGACGGCTGGTTGGTATGATTGTAGGGCTAAACTCGCGTATTATAGCACAGAAGCTTGAAGTTGGGAGGATAGACGATGAACGGAAAACACGAGCTGCGGCGACAGAATAGGATAGTCGCGGGCGTCTGCGGCGGCCTGGGCGAGTTCTTCGGCATCGGCGCCGGCTGGTTCCGGCTGCTCTTCCTGATCCTGCTCCTGCCGGGCGGACTGCCGGGCCTCCTGCCCTACGCGATCCTGTGGATCGTCATCCCGCCGAAGCGAGGGCACGCCAACGCCAGGCTGCCAGAACCGACGTCCTGAGCGAACGCCTCGCCCGAATCGCCACTGTCCAGCCAGACACCGCCCCAATCTGGCCGCCGCCCCCGACCACTGACCACTGACCACTGACCACTGACCACTAGCATCCAGTGCGGTCGGGGGCCGAATATTCATCACCCCCACGACACGTTCCCTTAACCCGACTGTAACGCTCATCCCCATACTTCATAGGATAATACAATCAGCAATTCCATGCTGCGTGTCCGGCGCGGCAGAGGGAGGTGTCCTCATGACCAAGCGTTTCCTGCTCCTCACGGGAGCGACAGTACTCAGCCTGGTCGGCCTGTTCAGCCTGGCCTGGGCGCTCTCGCCAGCGGCCCCCATCGCCCGCGCCGACCCGGAATGCGTCGAGGTGGATGCCGATATTCTGGTGGACACAACCTGGATCTCCCCCTGCTACCGGGTGATGACCAACACCATCGCCGTCGCTCCCTACGCCACGCTCACCCTCCTCCCGCCCGCCGGTGGCATGCGCGTCGAGTTCCTCAGCGGCACCCAGTTGCAGGTGCTGGGCAACATCCAGGCCCTCGGCAGCGCGTCCCGCCCGATCACCTTCACCTCCGCCAGCACCAGCCCCCTCCCCGGCGACTGGATCGGCATCATCCTGGAGGACAACGGCGGCAGCGACCGCATCCAGCACTCGCTGATCGAGTACGCCCGCACTGGCATCCGCATCAATGACGAGGACTTCGTCGAGATCCTGACCAATACCCTGCGCTACAACGGCGGCAGCGGCAACCGCGACGGCGGCATCGGCGGTGATACCGACAACTCGCGCATCTCCAACAACACGATCTATAGCTGCACCAACGGCATCGCCCTCAATGAATCCTACAGCAACGAGATCGGCGGCAACACCATCTACCAGATCGAACACTACGGGATCGCCCTCCTGCGCGGGCTGACCGGCGGCGGGCCGGATAACCGGATCGCCGGCAACCGCGTCTCCGCCTGCACCGGAGGCGGCATCCGACTGGAGGGCGGGGCGCTCAACCAGGTGCTCGCCAACGCCATCTACCTCAACCCCGGCGGCGCGGTTTACCTAGACGGGCAGACCGGCACGACCGTCCAGGGCAACAGCATCTTCCACAACGGCGGAGGGAGCGGCTACCGCGCTGCCGTCTACGTCACCAACACGGTCAGCCTGGGCGAGATCGGCGGGAACGTGATCTACGACGAGCGCGCCGAGGCGGTCGAGTACGCCGCCAGCAACAGCGGCGCCGCCCCCGCCGTGGACCTCAATGCCCTCTGCTCCGTTCCTTCCCTCGAACTGCGCAACGACGACCCGGCGACGATCAACGCCCTGCACGACTGGTGGGGCGTCAACACCCCGCTCAACGGCGTGCACTTCAGCGGGCCGGTCGTCTTCACCCCGCAGGTGATGCTCGCCCTGACCGGCACTGCCGACGGTCTGGTGACCGTCTCCCTGCGCGACGCCGACGGCCACACCGCTCCCATGCCGCCGCCCCTCGCCACCACCCCACCCGCCCCCAACCCGCGCCGCGTTTCGCTGGCCACCAACTGGGGCGCGGTCACGCCGACGGTCGTCACGGTGAACAGCGCCGGCCAGGCCGCTGCCGCGCTCATCCCCGGCAGCGGCGCACCGCCGACCCCGCTGATCCTCACCGCCACCGCCTTCTGCGGCTACGTCGTCACCGATACGGTGGAACTGCCCAACCTGGCGATCACCAAGACCGTCGCCGTGACCCAGGTGGTCATCGGGGGATCGCTCCCTTACCGGATTGACTACGCGAATACCGGCGGCGCGGCGGCGGGCGCCGTGCGCATCACCGATACGCTGCCCGCCCTGACCGCCTGGGCCGGCGACTCTGCCCCCGCCCTCGGCTGGACGCGCCTGGCGACCACCCCGCTGCCGATCTGGGCCATCGCCAGCCTCGCCCCCGGCGCGCACGGTAGCTTCGTCCTCACCACTACCGTCAATGCGCCCTGCGGGGTGACGCTGACTAACCGCGTCGCTATCGGCGCCGCTACGATGGAACTGCGCCAGTCGGATAACCAGTCCAGCGCCGGGCCGGTCACCGTCGTCGGGCCCGACCTGACCATCGCCAAGACCACCACACTGGCCGAGGTCGTCCCCGGCGGCCTGCTGACCTACACGGTCGCCTACGGCAACACCGGCCTGGCCGGCGCCGCCGGCGTCGCCATCGTCGACCGCCTGCCCGCCTGGACGACCTACCTCACGAACACCAGCGACCTGCCCTGCGCCGGCTGCACCCCCGGCGCCGGCGGCCCGCTGACCTGGACCGTGGGCTCGCTCGCCCCCGGCGCGGCGCGCACGTTCACCCTCGTCCTGCGCGTCGCCAACGACGCGCCGGTCTCGCAGACGCTGGTCAACACCGCCACCATCGCCGCCCCCAGCGCGGACTGCAACCCCAACAACCACGTGGCCCAGTCCCCTCCAGTGCATGTCGTCTCCAACGTGGATCTGGTGGTGATCAAGGACGACGACGTCGGCCCGACCACGCCACGGGGAGCCCCGTTGTCGCCCGACGCGCAGGCTGCCCTGGAGCGGCTGCGGCGGACGGCCGCGCCGGCCGAGCACCGCGACTTCGTCTACAAGGGCGACCTGGTCACCTACACCATCGCTGTCGTCAACGTGGGCAGCCACACGGCCAGCAGCGTCGTGCTCACCGAGACGCTGCCGCTCTACACGACTTACGTCGGCGGCGGCTGGACGCCCGTCGCCGGACGCACCTACACGCTGGCGCTGGGCGCGATGGCCCCCGGCGACGGGCGCATCGCCTACTTCGTCGTCCGCGTGGACGACCCGCTGCCGCCGGGGGTGGATAACCTGGTCAACCGGGTCTGTGGCTTCCCCCGCGAGCCGGACGCCCATCCCGACGACAACTGCAACTACGAGGACACGCCGGTCCAGCGGCTGGCGCTGCGCGTCAGCAAGAGCGCCCCGCCGTGTATCGGGCCGGGCGATGCCTTCGAGTACACGATCACCTATCGCAACGTCAGCACCGCCACGCTCGTCAATGTCCCGCTGACCGACACACTGGACGCCTACGTCAGCTACGCCGGTGGGCCAGGGTGGCTCTGCGACGGACACACCTGCCGCCGCACCATCCCCACCGTCCCGCCGCAGGTCACCCGCACGCTGGGGCTGCCGGCGCTGCTCAGCCCCTCCATCCCCTACACCCGCCAGACGACGATCACCAACGTGATCGAGATCGGCAGCGGCAACCGCTTCGTGCTGGTCACGCCGATTGATACCGGGCCCGACCTGGTGGTGGTCAAGAACGACAACGTTGGGCCGTTGTCGCTGAGGCAGCGGGCGCGCTGGGAGGAACTGGCCCGTCGCCTGAACGTCCCGCTGGCCGCCGCCCCGCTGCAGGGCTTCGTCCGCCCCGGCGACCGCATCACCTACACCGTCCTCTACCTCAACGACGGGGTCGGCGCGGCGACGAACGTGGTGGTCACCGAGTTCCTGTCCGAACACACCCACTACGTCGGCGGCGGCTGGACGCCGGTCGGCGGTGGGCAGTACACCTGGAACGTCGGCACGCTCGCGCCCGGCCAGGGGAACGCGCTGCAGTTCATCGTCGAGATAGACGACCCCTTCCCGATCGGCGTCCACCAGGTCATCAACCGGGTGACGATCAGCGGTGGGACGGAGTGCGATCTCTCCAACAACACCTCCGTCGAGGAGACCGAGGTGCGCACGGGCACGCGCCTGTACGTGGCGAACCGCGACTCCGGCACGATCTCCATTTTCGACACCACCGGCTACGACCACCTGGCGACCATCCCGGCCGGCCCGCAGCCGTTCGGCATGGCCGTCTCAGGGACGATGCTCTACGTGGCGAACTTCGAGGATCACACCGTCACCAGCACGCTGACGATCATCAACACGATCAGCAACACCGTCGTCGGCAGCGCGCCGGTGGGCCTGCACCCCATCCACGTCGCCGTCTACGGGAACTACGTCTACGTGGCGAACCACAGCGGCGGCGAGGGGGTCACCGTGCTCGACCTGCAGGGGCACGTGGTGGCGCAGCTCGTGCTGGACGAACCGGGCGTGACTCCCTACGGCTTCTTCGGGGTGACGGTGGACACGCGGCGCGGGCTGATCTACTTCACCAAGCGGGACTTCGGCGGCATCGGCATCTACTCGCTGACCCCGCCGGAGCGTGGGCTGGTCTTCACGCGGGTGCGCACCCTGGTCAACAAGCCCAGCTCCATCGTTTACGACCCGCTGAGCGACCGGGTGTACGTGACCTTCGGGCTGATTGACGAGCTACGGGTGTACGACCCGGTGACCTGGCTGCGGCTGGAGACGATCCCCACCGGCCACCAAGACCCCACCGATCCCGGCTACGGCGGCCACGGGTTGGCCGTGCTGGGGCGCTGCGTCTTCGTCAGCAACTACCTGGACGAGTCGGTCACGGTGGTGCAGGACGGGAGCTGCGTGGCGTCGGACTTGCCGGCGGGGCTGCCGGCCGGACCCTACCGCACCTACCTGCCGACGCTGCGAGGGAACTTCACAGGGGAGCGGCGCATCGTCACGATCCCGCTGGGTGGGCGACCGATGGGCATGACCGCGGTGGGCAACCGACTCTTCGTCACCCTGCCGGACGCGCAGCAGGTGGTGGTGATTGACACGGCGACGCTGACCGTGGTAGACACCATCGCCGTCCCCGGCGCGTTCCCGCACACGGCGCTCGTGGTGGAGGATTGAGACGCGGAGACGCGGTGACACGGAGACGCGGTGACACGGAGACACGGAGATGCGGAGATACGGGGATCTGGTAAATCGCCGTGTCACCGCGTCACCGCGTCTCCGCGTCTCCGCGTCTCCGCATCACCCCATCACATCCGCCAGCGCCGCGATCGTCCGCTCGATATCCTCGTCGCCGACCCAGTAGTGGGTCACGGCGCGGAAGCGGCCGTTCTCCCGTCCGAACAGCAGCACACCGCGTTGCGCCAGCTCGTCCACGACCTCTTCCTGGGTCTTGGCGGCCGGTTCGGTCAACCAGAAATAGAGAATGTTGGTCGCCACGGGCGCGACCTCCAGGCCGGGAAGCTGCGCCAGTCCCTCGGCCAGCCGGCGGGCGCGGGCGTGGTCCTCGACCAGCCGCCCGGTCATTTCCTCCAGAGCGACGATGCCCGCCGCGGCCAGCACGCCCGCCTGGCGCATCCCGCCGCCGAGCACCTTGCGCGCCCGTCGCGCCTCGGCGATGAACTCCGCGCTTCCGCAGACCAGCGACCCCACCGGCGCGCACAGCCCCTTGGACAGGCAGAACATCACCGAATCGGCCTCGCGCACCAGCTCGCGCACGTCCACGCCCAGCGCCGCCGCCGCGTTGAAGATGCGCGCCCCGTCCACGTGCAGCCGCAGGCCGTGCTGATGGGCCAGCCGGGCCACCCGCGCGGTGTAGTCCACCGTCAGCGGGGTGCCGTTGCACATGTTGTGCGTGTTCTCCAGGCAGATCAGCCGCGTGCGCGGGAAGTGCACGTTGTCGCCACGGATCGCCTTCTCGACGTCCTCCAGGCACAGCGTCCCGTCGGGCTGGTTGGGCACCGTGTGCGGGACGATGCCGCCCAGCGCGGCCATGCCCCCCTGTTCGAAGAGGAAAGTGTGGCTGCGGTCGCCGATGATCGCCTCGTCGCCGCGCCGACAGTGGGTCAGCAAGCAGACCAGGTTGCCCATCGTGCCGCTGGCGACGAACAGCGCCGCCTCCTTGCCCAGCCGCTCGGCGGCCATCCGTTCCAGTCGCTGGACGGTCGGGTCATCGCCGAGGACATCGTCGCCCACCTCGGCCTCGGCCATCGCCCGGCGCATCGCCGGCGTCGGGCGGGTCACCGTATCGCTGCGCAAGTCAATCACCCTCATCGCCGCCCTCCAACCGCCAGCTAATACTTCCTCACCACTGCCCGATAGAGGGCCGGCTGACGGCATTGCAGGATTTGTGTCTCCTCGCGCTGCCGGCGCAGCTCGTCCAGGTCGAGCTTCGCCACCGCGTAGCCCTCGACCGGCTGGTCCATCATCGCGTGGATGCGCCCGCGCGGGCCGACGATCATGCTCTGTCCGCCGAAGGTGTACGACGGTTCCACGCCCACCCGGTTCGCTGCGGCGACGAAGACGCCGTTCTCGCAGGCCCGCGCCAGCAAGTAGGTGCGCCACTCCATCGCGTTCGACTCCTCCCAACTGGCCAGCACGGCCAGCACCTCCGCCCCCTCCAGCACCAAGCTGCGCGCTACCTCCGGGAAGGCCAGGTCCCAGCCGATCATCAGCCCAACGATCCCGAAATCGGTCTCGAACGGGGTCAGGCGATAGCCGGCGCGGAAAGCCATGCGCTCCTCGCCACGCAGGTGGGCCTTCTGGTACTGGCCGATCACCTCGCCATCCGGCCCGATCAGCACGGCAGCGTTGTAGAGGATGCTCTCCACCCGCTCCTTGGCCGCCAGCCCGAAGGCCACGTGGACGCCGTAATCGGCGGCGCGCTGGCCGATGATATTGACCGCCGGGCCGGGCACCAGTTGGGCCATCTGCGGGAAGCGCGGCCCGACCTCGTAGCCGGTCGTCGCCAGCTCTGGGAAGACGATCAGGTCCACCGGCTGCTCGGTGGCAATACGGCGGATGAACTCGCCCATCCTGGCCAGGTTCTCCTCCATCTGTCCCAACGCTGGCTGCATCTGTACCGTAGCGACAGTGACCTCGCGCATGTTCGACTCCTTTACCACAGATTACACAGATTGCACAGATTCAGAGAGAATGATCAGCTTTCGCGCCGTTCGGGGGCTATTTCCGCAACCGCTCCAATACCTCGACCAGTTCCGGCGGCAGGGGAGCGATGAGGTCTACTTCGACTCCGGTCACAGGGTGGGTGAAGCGTAGCTGGCGGGCATGGAGGAAATGACGATCGGGCAGCAGCGCTTGTTTCCGCCGCCCGTAGACGCGATCCCCTACCAGCGGGTAGCCCATCCAGGCCAGGTGGACGCGGATCTGATGGGTGCGCCCCGTCTGCGGATGCACTTCCAGCAGCGTGAAATCGCGGAAGGTCTCCACAACCCGGTAATGGGTCGCCGCCGGGCGGCCGCTGCGCACCACGGCCATACGCTTGCGATCCTGGTGATCGCGCCCCACCGGCGCCTCGATGACCCCCTCGCGCGGCTGCACGCGCCCCTCGACCAGGGCGAGGTAGGTTTTGTGCACCTGGCGGTGCTTGAACTGCCGCTGCAGCTCGGCGTGCGTCGCCGCGTCCTTCGCCACGACCAGCAGGCCGGAGGTGTCCTTGTCCAGACGATGGACGATGCCGGCGCGCTCCAGCCCGCCCACGTCCGCCACCTGGGGACAATGGGCCAGCAGCGCGTTGACCAGCGTTCCGCTGGTGTGGCCCGCCGCCGGATGGACAACCATCCCAGCCGGCTTGTTCACCACCAGCAGGACATCATCCTCGTAGACGATGTCCAGCCGGATCGCTTCGGGCCGGACGGCCGTCTCGGGCTCGTCCGGCAGCCGCACCGTCACCCGATCGCCCGCTTCGGCGCGATAGGCGGGCTTGCTGGGGCGGTCATTCACCGTCACCTGGGCGGATTTGATCAGCCGCTGGAGCTGGGCGCGGCTCAGATCAGGCAGGCGGGTCGCCAACAGCCGGTCGAGCCGCTCGCCGCCCTCCTCCACCGTGAAGACCACCTCGTCCATGCCCCTCCACGCCAGCCAGGCCGGGCACTCACTCCGCATCCTGCACGCTGGACGACGAGGATGATCCTTCCGTGCAACCCGTGGAAATCCGTGTCGTGCCCCGCCGCTCCACCATCATCATCCATCCCAGCAGGGCCACGCCAGCAACGATCGCCGCATCCGCCAAATTGAAGATCGGCCAGTCCCGCAGCGGCCAGAAGTTCGCGTCAATGAAATCCACCACCGCCCCGCGCGTCAATCGGTCGGTCAGGTTGCCCAGCGCCCCACCCAACTGGAGACCGAGCACGGCGCGCAGCGGCCACTGGCCGGGGGGGATCTGTCGGTAGTAGAGGATGATGATCACCACCACCACCACGGCGACGACGGCCAGCACATCGCTCATCCCCTGGAACAGCCCAAAGGAGGCACCGGTGTTCGCCGTGTAGGTGATCGAAAAAACAGGGGCCAGCCAGGATGCCAGGTCCACCGACTGGCCCAACGCCAGATGCGCCACCACCAGCGCCTTACTGACCTGATCGGAGGCCAGGACCAGCAGAGCGATAGTGGGAAGGATGAGGCTCTCCAGGCGGAGCCGGCGCAAGGGCTCTACCCCCTCCGCTCGAGGCGGGCCTGACAGTTCAGACAGTAGACCGCGTAGGGGAGCGCCTTGAGCCGGGCGCGGTCAATGGGCGCACCGCACCCCTCGCAGATGCCGAACGTGCCCAGGTCGAACTTCTGCAGAGCGTGCTCGACCTGCTGCAACAGAATGACCTCATTCCGCTGTAACGATAGATCCTTCGCCTGTTCGTAGGTCTCTGTGGCATCGTCGGCGATGTGGTTGCCGCAGCCGCCACCGTGATAGTCGCCCCCGCAGAGCCGGTTCACCTGCTCCAGCAGCCGCCCGCGCTCCTCCAGCAGTCGCTCTCTCAGTTCCTCGTTCGAGACGGGCATCCCAACCCCTCCGTTATCCTCCGATCCGAAGGGGCATTGTACCACAGGGAACGGAAACCGCAACCCCCAACGGAGGGGAGCGAAGCATCGGCGGCGCCGACGCTTCGCCCCCCCCGCCGAACGGGTTACGAGGAATTGCGCATGATCATCGGCAGATACAGCGGCCAGGGTCGGATGACGACGCTGTGCGCCGCCACCGGACCGCTGGAGCAGCCGTTCTCCGCCGCCAGGGTCACGTCCAGCGTGCCGCTGATCAGGAAACTGTGCGTCGCCGTCAGCTCCGTGGTCACCGTGTCCGGCGAGCCGTCGCCCCAGGCCCAGGTGTAGGTGATCGGCAGCGTGCCCGCGCTCAGCAGCACCGTGAACGTTACCGGCGTGTGGATGTACGCCCACGTCGGTGCCCAGGTGAAGTCGGCCACCACCGGCTCGCACGAAAGCGCGACCGTCAGCACGTCCTCCACCACCGCGCCGAACCCGCAGACGTCGGTGACGGTGAGGGTGACGGTGTACGTGCCGGCGGCGAAGGTGTGCGCGACCACCGGCCCGCTGGCCGTCCCGCCGTCGCCGAAGTCCCACGCCCACTCCACGACCGGCCCGCCGTCGCTGGACGCCGTGCCTGTGAAGGTGACCACGTCGCTGTCGTCCGGGACAGGCGGCGTCCAGGTGAAGTCGGGCACGATGGTCGGCGCAGACGGCACGACCGGCAGCGGCGTGCCCCACGGGCTGCCGACGCCTTGGTCGCTGCTGGCCACCCGATAGAGGCTGTTGGTGATCGCCTGGCAGGCGGTGACGACGAAGCTGACCTGTGCCGAGCCGCCCGGCGGGACCGTCAGCCCGCTCCAGGTGACCACGCCGCCGCTGTAGCTGCCACCGGAGACATAGTGGGCGCCAACGGGAACGGCGTCGGTGATGACGACCCCGGTTGCCGCGGCCAGCGGGTCGCTGTTGGTCGCCGTCAGGGTGAAGGTGAACGGCGCGCCGGCCACCGCCGCGCTCGCCGCCTTGCCGATCCCCAGCAGCGGCATGTGCACGTGCACCGCGTTGACGATCACCTTCTGCGCCGTGTAGCCGCAGCCGTCGGTCACCGTCAGCGTCACCGTGTAGAAGCCGGCGGTGCCGTAGCTGTGGCTGACGCTCTGCCCGCTGCCGGTCGTCGAGTCGCCAAAGTCCCACGCCCAGCCAACGATCGGGCCGCCGTTCGTCGTGGCGCTGCCGTCGAAGGCCACCGGCTGGCCGACGATCACGTCCGTCGGGTTGACGGTAAAGTTCGCCACGATGGTCGGCGCAGCCAGCGACGTGGAGAGGGCCGTACCCCACGGGCTGGACAGCCCCTGCGCGCTGGAGGCGACGCGGTAGGACGCATTGGTCAGCGAGGTCTGGCAGGTGGTGACGACGAAACTGACCGGCAGCGAACCGCCCGCCGGCACCGTCAGCCCGCTCCAGGTGACCACCCCGCCGCTGTAGCTGCCGCCGGAGACGTAGTGGGCGCCAGAGGGGACGGCGTCGGTGATGACCACCGACGTGCCCGCGGCATGTCCCGTGTTCTGCGCGGTCAGGGTGTAAGTCAGCGGCGCGCCGACGACCGGGTTGGCCGAGGCCTGCTTGGCGATGGCGAAGACCGGCGCGTTGACCAGCGTCGAGACCTGGTTGGTTCGGACCGTTTGTGTGCCCACAGCGGCCAGCGCCGTGTTGGTGATCGTCGTCTGGTCGGCCAGGCCGGTGTTCACCGTCACGGTGTAGACGCAGGTGAGCGTCGTGGCCGCCGGAACACTGCCGTTCCACCAGGCCGTGCGCGAACCACTGTTGTAGCCGAACGATCCCCCATCGCAGACCGGGCCGATGCTATAGGCGGTGTCGAGCGGCAGCACATCGGTCAGCCAGCCGTTGGAGAAAGGCGCGATTGGGTCGGGGTTGACGATATGCAGCGTATAGCGGAGCAGTTCGTTGATCTCCGCCGTCGCCACACTGACCTGCTTATCCGCAGTGAACGGCTGCACCTCGTCGAAGCCGATGTCGTGGCCTGCGCCCAGCGGACGGGCCTGGAGATCATAGTCGTGATCGGGAACGGGGCCGAGGCTGGTACCGGCGTTGATGCAGGGCGAGCCTTGCTGCAGGTGGAAGCGGGTGACCAGGTCGCCGCTGGCGACGAAGCGCGGGGCCGCGACGATGTCGCTGGGCGGGCGCGGCAGGCCGCCGTTGGCATAGTCCGCGCCGCAGCCAGGCCCCAGGCAGACGTTGTTCCAGACATCGTTGAAACCGGCGCTGCCGCCCAGCCAGTAGACCCCGCCGCCGTCGTTGCTGGCCGTGCTCATGACGACGATCGTATTGGAGAGCACGCCGCTCACCAGGTAGGCCCCGCCGCCGTTACCCACCGCAGCGGTCGCCGTGTTGCTGTAGACGGTGTTGTTGACCAGGTAGGAGAGCGGCCCGTCGGCATAGAAACCGCCGCCGCGCGCCCATCCGCCAGCCGCGCTATCGGCGGCGAGGTTGCTGTGCAACAGATTGTTAGTCACGGTGACCGCATTGTTCCAGACCAGGGAGACGCCGCCGCCGAACGCGCCGCCGCCGCCCGCCTGGGCGACGTTGTTGCGGATGACGTTGCGGTCGAAGCGATCGGCGCTGGCGTTCCAGGCCACGCCGATGCCGCCGCCGAAGGCCGTCGTGCCCAGATTTTGATTGTCGGCGATCAGGTTGTTCTCGATGCGGGTCATGGTCGCGCTGTTGTCGGCGATGGCGATGCCCGCGCCGATGCATTCGGGAGCCACGCAGGTGTTGGTCATCACCTGGCTGTCGCGGATGACCGGCGCAGGCACAATGCCCCCCGAACCGATGGAGACGCCGCCGCCATAGGCCCGCCAGGTGAGCGAATGGGCCAGGTTGTCATGGATGAAGCTGCCCGCCTCGATCACGGCATGGGTGTCATCAATGTCTACGCCGCCGCCAAAGGCGCGGTTCAGGCCGAAAGCCAGGTTGTGATAGACCTCGCAGTGGCTCAGCGTGGGCGCGCCGCCGCCCCACAGCACCACGCCGCCGCCAAAGGCAGTGGCGCCGGGCGCGTGCGCGCCATTCTGATAGATGGCGCAGTTGACGAACTGCGTGCTGCCGCCCGCCAGGTAGACCCCGCCGCCGATCGCGTTCGCCCCCATCCCCAGCGCCACCGCGTCGTTGTTGTAGATCTGCGTGTGCGTCACCAGGTGATCGCCGGCCAGGATCGTCATCCCCGCGCCCCAGGCGTTGCCCGCCGCCGGGATGTGGCGATTGAGGCGGATCACCGAATCGGCGACGGTGACCGGGTTGGCCGTGTTGAGCAGGATGGCATGGGTGCCGTATTCGATGATCGTGGGGTCGATACTGCCGCCGCTGGCGGGCCAGAACTCGATGCCGTACCACTGCCCCGGCGCGGGGTTGCAGCCGGCGATGGTAAAGGTCACCGGCGCGCTCCCGCCCAGGCCGGTGTGCAACGTGCCCTGGTTGACCAGTTCGATGCGTTGCGGGTCGAGGCCCAGGTTCGCCAGGTCGAGCGGGTTGACCTGCACCAGCGCGCCGGGCAGGATGTCGAAGGTAATTGGGGGAGGTACCAGCACGTCCCCCTGCAGCAGGTAGTGACCGGCCGGCCAGGTCGTGTTTACCAGAATCGGACCGGCGAAGGGGGTCGGGTGGAACCAGGGCGGCAGGAACTCGTCATAGCCGATATCGAAATAGCCCCACGGGCGCGGGTCGTCGTCGGCGCCGTCGTCGCGCAGGGAGACGACCGCGCCGGCCTCGGCGCAGGGGGAGTTGCAGCCCTGCAGGTGGAAGTTATTGCCCGCCCAGTTGGTGAACAGCGGGTCCTGCTGGATGTCGGTGGGCGGGACAGCGACGCCGCTGTACTGGGTGGTGTGCGTCCAGACGTCGTTGTTGTTCAGCGTGGCGTTCGAGACGCCGTCGGCGGCGACGAGCACACCGACATCATTCCCCGCGCCCGACGGAAACTGACGCGCCAGGATATTGTTGGTAAAGGTAACGGTCGAGCTGTTGCGTACCCACAGGCCGATCGAGCTGGCGGCGCTGCCGGCGGAGCCAGCGCTGCCGGGCACGCCGGGGACAGGCGGGGGATTGGGGTTGCCGGGCGGCAGCCCGTCGGCTCCGGCTGCGCCGCCATTGCCGCCGTTGCCGGCGCTCCCGCCGGCGGTGCCATCGGCAATATCTGCGGAGGTGTTGTTAAAGTAAGTCACGGTGGAAGCGCTGGCGTTCAGACCGACGGCAGAGCCGCCCGCGCCGCCGTTGCCGCCCGCGCCGCCGTGGCCGCCATTGCCGCCGCGGCCGCCATAGTTGAGGGGCGAGGACCAGGGCGTGCCGGCGTTGCCGCCCGCGCCGCCGGAGCCGCCCGCGCCGCCGTTGCCAGCGTTGCCGGCATTGCCGGCGAAGACGTCGTGTACCAGGTTGTTATATGCCTCGTGAGTGGCGCTGGCGGAGAGGATGCCGTCGGCGTTGCCGGCGTGGCCGCCGCTGCCGCCGTGGCCGCCGTTGCCGCCCGGCCCGCCATCGCCGCCATTGCCACCCACGGGCCCGAAGGGCCAGTTGCCCCCCGTCCCGCCGGCACCGCCCGCGCCGCCTGCGCCGCCCGCGCCGCCGCTGCCGCCGCTGCCGGCGTGCACCCCGCCAACCGTGTTGCGTTCGGCGGGCGCGGTCAGCGTGGTGGCAGCGACGAGGATGCCGCTGGCGTCGCCGCCGGAGCCGCCGTTGCCGCCGTTGCCGGCGTTTTGGCCAGGTCCTCCGGGGCCACCGTGGCCCGGCGGGTACATGGTCGTGCCGGCGAGGCCGCCGCCGCCGTTGCCGCCCGGTCCGCCGTTGCCGCCCGCGCCGCCCGCGCCGCCGCTGCCGCCGTAGATGTAGGCCAGGTCGTTATCGGTCACGGCCGGCGTGACGTTGGGCCCTTCGATGTGCAGGCCGTGGGCTGTGCCGCCCGCGCCGCCTGCGCTGCCGTCTCCGCCTGCGCCGCCTGCGCTGCCGTTTCCACCGTAGATGTAGGAAGCGCTATTGCGCTGCACGTCCGGGCTGGCCGGGCCGCTGTCCACGCGGATGCCGTCGGCCTCGCCGCCGGCGGCGCTGAAGCCGCCCGTGCCGCCGCCGCCAGGCTGTCCGCCCGGCCCGCCGGGCGCCTCGACGCCGCTCATGCCGCCGTTCCCGGCGGCGCCGCCGCTGCCGCCCGCGCCCGCCGCGCCGGCGGCGCCGGCGCGCACGATGGTGATCGCGTTATCTGTCACCTGCGGCGAGCTAGCCTGCAGGCGGATACCCGCTGCCGCGCCGCCTTCTCCGGCGGCGCCGCCGTTGCCGCCATTGCCACCGTTGCCGCCCGGTCCGCCGGGCATCGGCGGAGGGAACGAGGAGCCTGGCGCGCCGTTGCCGCCGTTGCCGCCGTTGCCGCCGACGCCACCCGCGCCGCCGCGGCCTGCCCGCACGGCGCGGATGGCATTGTCGTCCACCAGCGAGCTGGCCCCGGCGTTGGTGTAGAAGATCGCATAGGCCGCGCCGCCGTCCGCTCCGGCGCCGCCATCGCCGCCCTGCCCGCCGTTGCCGCCGGGCGAGCCGGGAGCGACTCCGGCCTGGCCGTTCTCGCCGCGCCCGCCCGCGCCGCCCTGTCCGCCGGCCCCGGCGGTGACCGTCATCACCGTGTTGAACAGCACCTGCGGCGTGGCGCCGTTGAAGACGCGGATGCCGACCGCCCGGCCGCCCGACCCGCCGTGGCCGCCCGGCCCGCCGTCGGCCCCGTTCAGCAGGCCGCTGGAACCGTCGCCGCCTTTGCCGCCGGCGCCGCCCGCGCCGCCGGTGATCGAGTAGACCGTGTTGTGTTGGATCAGGGCGGTCGAGCTGCCGGTCACATAGATGCCGTAGGCCGGGCCGCCCGGTGTGCCGCTGCCGCCCGGCCCGCCGGGGTTGCCGGGCACGCCGTTCCCGCCGTTGGTCCCGGCAAAGCCGCGCATGTAGCGGATGGTGTTGTCGGTCAGGCTGGGCGAGGCGCTATCCAGCGAGACGCCGACCACGCCGTACTCGACCGTGGCCCCGTTCAGCCAGCCGTCGGAATTGGGCAGGAAGCGGATGCCGTACCAGTCGCCGCCGGCCGGCGGCGCGCCCTGGGAGGTAAAGGTCGCCGGGCCGTCCACCCGCAGCGCGCCGTTGACGATGAACTCGATGCGGATGGGGTCAATGCCCAGGTTGGCCCCGTCCGTGGTAGCCATCTGCACCGTCGTGCCCGAGACGACCGTAATGACCACGCCGGCGGTGATCGAGATGTCGCCGGTGACGGTGATCACCCCTGGTCCCCACGTGTCGCTGCTGACCAGCGTGCCGCTGATCGTCGAGCCGCCGGGCAGGAGCGACGGCGCGGCGCACGGGCTGACCGCCGGCGCTGGTAACGCAGTAGCAGGAAGGACCGCCACTACCGTCGCCGGCTCCGCCCGCGCCGGGAGCTCAGCCGGGGTCACCGGGGATGCGCCAGGGGGAGAAGCTGCCAGGGTGGATGAGACGCCCAACGACAGAACCAGAACCGTGACCACGAAGAGAGAAAGCCACCGAACCGCGAACGTGTCCACTTTGCCCCTCCTTTCTGCCTGGTGAATATGCCAGCCAACGGGTCGCAGGAATCCGCAGCGAAGGCGGAGACGAAAAGCGACAAACGGAAGTGGAAAGACGATGGGGGAAGCCGATAATGATATTGTAGCAGAAATCAGCACAGGGCACAAGGATCGGAGGATCGGACAGCGGTGGGAGTTGTGGCGATGCAGCGGGCGCGCCTGGCGTCAGTGGCATGGGTGTAGGCGTTGGGGAATGGAAAGCTCCACCGCAGAGCGGTG
>DAOTYW010000380.1:0-19921 GCA_034434755.1 Anaerolineae bacterium
CGCCGGGCGGGAGAGGGGCGGGGGCCAGGGGGGGGGGTGAGGGGCCGGCACACCGGCCCTGCCAGCACCAGGCCTGGTAAAGGGTAGGCAGTTACTTGCTTCTTACCGGCGCGCCTTGACGAGGATTGGCGGGCGCAGGAAGGGCGCGATGGTGGTCGGCCCAACGTCGGGGGTCTCAATCGGCCCCGGCGTCCCCGTGGGTTCGGGCGTCCCCGTGGGTTCCGGCGTCCAGGTCGGCTCCATCGTCGGCGTCCAGGTCGGCTCTGGCGTGGCCGTCCAGGTCGGCTCGACCGTCGGCGTCCAGGTGGGGAACAGGGTCGGCGTGCCGGTGGGCGTCGGCGTCTCCGTCGGCGTCATCTCCGGGGTGGGCGTCTCGGTCGGCGTGACCAGGGTGGGCGCGGCGACCACGCACTCCACCCGCCCCTCGACGGAGCGCCCCTGCCGATCCCATGCCATCACCCGCAGCGTGTAGACGCCGGGGGCCAGGTAGGTCGTGTCCCAGACGGTGATCTCCCCCTCGCGCACCGGCGCCAGGTGCGGGCCGCTGATCCAGCCCCACCCTTCAGGGTTTGACCCCACGCCGTACTGCACGTCGTAGTGCTCGAAGTCGGGCATGACGACGGTGCCGATGATCGGCACCAGGCCGTTGACCATCGCCCCAGGATAGGGGTAGGTGATGCGCACCTCGGTCTGGAAATCGGTAGGGCGGCACTCCTCCGGGGCCAGGATCGGGTACGGCCAGCCCTGTTGCTGCGCCCACTGTCGCCCCTGCGGGTCGGCGATGACGATCATCACCTGGTCGCCGCGTCCCTCGCAGGTCTGGTACCAGTCCTGTTCCGGCCCTGCCGGCGGTTGGTCAGCGGCGAAGACCTCCGTGCGCCGATTGGGGCAGTAGGGACTGGGCTGAGCGCCGGAGTCGGCGCAGATTTCCATCTCCACGATCCCCGCCGGGCGGACGAAATCGCGCACCGGCTGGCCGGCCAGCGCCGCCTCCATGAAGTTATGCCAGATCGGCGCGGCGCCCATCGAGCCGGCCACGCGATCCATCTCGCTGTTGTCGGAGTTGCCCACCCACACGCCGGTGACCAGGTCGGGCGTGTAGCCGATCGTCCAGGCGTCGCGGTAGTCGTTGGTCGTGCCGGTCTTCGCCGCCGCCGGGCGCGATAGCTCCAGCACGCTGGGGCAACTGAAGACCATGCAGCGGGCCTGGCGGTCGGAGAGGATGCTGGTGATCAGATAGGCGTGCTCTGGGCGGATGACCTGCTGGCCGGCCGGATGGCTGTTGTCCACCAGCACGTTCCCCTCGCTGTCCTCGATGCGCAGGATCGGCGTGGGCGGCACGCGCACCCCGCCGTTGGCGAAGACGCCGTAGGCGGCGGTCAGTTCCAGCAGCCGCACCTCGCCGCCGCCGAGGGTCAGGCTGAGGCCGTAGTCCTGGCGGACGAAGGTGGTGATGCCCAGGCGGGCGGCCATCTCCCGCAACGCTGGGATGCCGACGAACTGGAGCGCCTTGACCGCCGGGATGTTCAGCGAGTTCGCCAGCGCCGAACGCACCAACTGCGGGCCGTGGAAGGTGCCGTCGTAGTTGCGCGGGACGTAGGGCGGGTTGGCCCCGTCGGGAAACTCGGTCTCCAGGTCCCAGATCAGCGTGGCGGGAGTCCAGCCGCGTTCGAAGGCAGCGACGTAGGTGAGCGGCTTGATCGCCGAACCGGGCTGCCGTTCGCGGAGGGCCACGTTGACCTGCCCGTCAATTTCCTCGTTGTAGAAATCGGCGCTGCCAACCATGGCCACGATGTAGCCGGTCGCGGGTTCGATGGCGACCAGCGCGCCGTTGGTGGCGTGATGGTCGGCCAGGGCGGCCACCTGCTCGGCGACCGTCCGCTCGGCCAGCGCCTGCAGGTCGGAGTCGAGGGTGGTATAGATGCGGAAGCCATCGCCACGGTAGAGCGCCTCCGGGCCGTAGGTCTCCTCGATCACCTGCCGCACGTAGGTGACGAAGTGGGGGGCGGGGATGATGTCGGTGGCGACCGGCGGGACGAACGAGTAGGAAGCCATCTCGGCAGCAGCGGCGGCGGCCTCGGCCTGGCTGATGTATCCCTGCTCGACCATCAGCCGCAGCACGTCCTGTTGACGGGACAAGGCGCGGTCCCGCCCGCCGCCGAACGGGTCGTAGGTGGCCGGCGACTGCGGCAACCCGGCCAGGAAGGAGGCCTGGGCCAGGGTCAGGTCCGCCGCGTGAACGCGGAAGTACGTCTCCGCTGCCGCCTCGACGCCGTAGGCCAGGTTGCCGTAGTAGATCTCGTTGAGGTAGATCTCCAGGATCGTGTCCCGTGGGTAGCGGCGAGTGATCTCGGCAGCCAGGACGATCTCGCGGATCTTGCGCCAGGCGGTGCGCTGCACCCGCTCCTCGGCGGAGAAGAAGAGGTTGCGCACCAGTTGTTGGGTGATCGTGGAGGCGCCGGAGACCGTCTCCCCGGCCCGCAGGTTGCGATAGACGGCCTTGAGCACAGCGATCGGGTCGAAGCCGGGGTGGCGGTAGAAATCGGCGTCCTCCGTGGCGATGGTGGCCTGGATCAGGTAGGGGGAGATGCGGTTCAGCGGGACGCGGGTGCGCCGCCCGCCCTGCGGGTCCACCACCTCGTAGAGCAGGTTGCCGTCGCGGTCGAAGATCTGCGAGCTGACGAAGACCGACTGGCGGTTCATCAGCTCCTCCGGCGGCGGGAGCTGGGCGGCGATGATCGCGTAGCCGGCGACAAGACCGGCGAAGGCGATGAAGAAGAGCACCACGACGACCAGCGCAGCGAAGAAGAACGACTCCACCGCGCAGGCGCCCCGTTCGCGGGCGGGCCGGCGGGGGGGAACATAACCGGGCCGCTGAGGCGGCGGCACCGACGGCGGAAAGCCGGCCGTGGGCGTCGCGCCGGGGGAGACGGGCGAGTAGGGGGCAGTGGGCAGGTACGGGGCGGCGGGCCGGTTCACTGCCCGGGACGGCGACTCCCCCATTGCCTCGTCGCGTTCGACGGGCGGCGTGGTCGGTTGGGTGTCGTCCAGCGCTGGCGTCGGCCACTTAGGCGGTCCATTTCCCCTCTGCATCGTGGGGGATTATAGCACCGGGTGGGGGGCTGTCAAGGTTCGTCCGAAGCACGCTTGACCGCTTGGGGGCCATGCGGTATAATACGCCTTGCTTCTCCGCCGAGGAGCGGTCGCGCGGAGAGCGAATTTTTGTATCGGACGTGAGCATGCCCAAGTCAATCTACAACCCGAAGAAGCGCAAGCGAATGCGCACGCACGGTTTCCGGGAGCGCATGGCGACCACGGACGGGCGGCGGGTGCTCAAGGCCCGTCGGCGCAAGGGCCGCCACAAGCTGACGGTCAGCCGCGAGTGGTCGAAGAAGTGGAACTGGAAGGAGAGCTCGCAGCGGCCGCGGCGGCGCGCCTGAGCGCGTAGCGGCGACGGCCTATGGAGCGGCACACCCGGCTGCGGCAGTCGGCGGACTTCGAGCGAGTGCGGCGGGAAGGTCGCTCCTGGCCTCACCCCCTCCTCGTCCTCGCCGCCTGCGCCAATGGGCTCGACTACACCCGCGTCGGGATCGCGGCCAGCCGCAGTGTCGGCCAGGCGGTGGCCCGCAACCGCGCCCGGCGTCTCCTCCGCGAGACCACTCGCCAGCTCTATCATGGTCTGTCGCCGGGCTGGGATGTAGTGCTGATTGCCCGACCGGGGATCCTGGAAGTGAAGCAACCGCAGGTACAAGAGGTCGTCCTGGCCCTGGCCCGACGGGCCGGGCTGATGGCGCAGGAGCGCGGGCAGTGAGAAGGTTGTTTCTGGGCCTGATTCGGCTCTGGCAGTTGACCTTCTCCCGTGTCCTCCCTCCTTCCTGCCGTTTCACCCCCTCCTGTTCCGAGTACGGCTACCAGGCCATCGAACGCTACGGGGTGTTCCGCGGCGGCTGGCTGGCCGTCAGGCGCATCGCCCGCTGCCACCCTTTCCACCCCGGTGGCTACGATCCGCTCCCGGACCTGAACCCGGCGAAGGAGAAACCTGCAGCGTGAAACAGAAAGCTCTGCTCCTGCTTGCCCTCGGCGTGGCCGTGATCCTCAGCGGCTGCAGCGGGGGGGTCCGCCCTACTGGCTGGACCAACCTGATCGTGGATGAGGACACCGTCTACGCTGCCGACGTGGATCAGGTGCGCGTGCTGGACGCGGCAACCGGCGCGGTGAGCTGGGCCTTCCCACCCGAGGCCGACCTGCGCACCTACGGCCCCTTCTACACGGTGGCCCGCGACGGCAATACTCTGCTGGTCACCGCGAACGAACGCAGCGGCTCCGGCCTCTTCGCCCGCCCGCCGCGCGGCGTGCTGCGGGCGCTGGACATCGAAAGCCGACAGATCCGCTGGGAGTTCCGCGACACCGGCGGCGACTTTGTCGTCCCCGGCGCGGTGACCGACGGACTGTTGGTGATCGGCAACGGCGATGGCTGCGTCTACGCTCTCCACGTCGAGGACGGTTCGCTGGTGTGGACCTTCCCCACCGCCGAGCGGGTCTGGGCCACGCCGCTGATCTTCTCCGACACGGTCTACATTGCTTCCCTCGACCATACCCTCTACGCGCTCGACCTGACGACGGGCCGCGAGCGGTGGCGCTTCGAAGCCGGCGGCGCGCTGGTGAGCACGCCCGCCGCCCAGGACGGCACGCTCTATGTCGGCTCGTTCGACAACTCCATCTATGCCCTGGACGCAGCCACGGGCGCGGAACGCTGGCGCTTCAACGGCCAGAACTGGTTCTGGGGCACGCCGGTCATCAGTGGCACGGTCCTCTACGCCGCCGACGTGGGCGGCAATGTCTACGCCCTGGACACGACTAACCAGCAGGCGCTCTGGCAGGTCAACGTGGGCGAGTCGGTCCGCCTGGGCCCCGCCTTGAGCGAGGACGGTGGGAAACTGCTGATTGCTGGAGCCGACTCCCGTGCCGGCGCGCTCTACGGACTGGATACCAGCGACGGGTTCATCGTCTGGGAACAGCCGGCGGAGGGGCAGTTGGGCTCCATGGCCGTCCGCGGCCCGGTGGTCTACGTCTCCCGTATCCTCGGCAGCGCGAGCCTCCAGGCCTACTATATCGAGAACGGCCGACCGGTCTGGAGCTATCCACCGCCTGAGGCGGGTCAGTAGGGGGTGCCCGGTGTGGAACTTGCTCATCCTCAATCCGATGATCAACCTGCTGCTCGTCTTCTACAACCTCCTGGGGCAGCAGACGATCCTGGCCATCACCGCGCTGACCCTGCTGGTGCGGTTGCTCGTCCTGCCGCTGACCCTCAAACAGCAGCAATCGGCGCAGCGGATGCAGGAGTTGCAGCCAAAGCTGCAGAAGCTGCAGGAGAAGTATGCCGATAACCGCGAGAAACTGTCGCAGGAGCAGATGAAGCTGTATCAGGAGGCTGGCGTCAATCCCCTGGGCGGCTGTCTGCCCCTGCTGATCCAGTTCCCCCTGTTGATCGGTCTCTACCAGGCGATCATCCGCGCCCTGGCTGTCAGCCCGCTCGACCTGTTGCAGCTCTCGCAGAACGTCTACTCGTTCATCCCTGGCCTGGCGGCCCTGATCCCGCTGCACACAAACTTCCTCTGGCTTGACCTGGGCCAGCCGGACCCCTACTACGTCCTGCCCGTGTTGGTTGTGGTGACGTCCTGGCTGTCGCAAAAGCTGCTGACCCCGCCGACGCCGGCCGCCGGCGCGGACGACCGCACCGCGGCGATGAATCAGCAGATGCAGATTATGATGCCGCTGATGTTCGGCTTCATCTCTATCTCCTACGCCTCTGGCCTGTCCATCTACTTCATCATCTCCAACCTGGTGACGATGCTCCAGTACCTGTTCATCCGCCCCAGGAGGGCAGCGGCCAGGGCTGCGCAGCCGAAGGCATCGCAGAAGGAGTGACGGCATGAAAGAGAATCGGGTCTTCTCCGGCGAGACGGTGGAGGAGGCCGTCGCGGCCGGGCTGGCCGAACTGGGGCTGGCCCGCGAGCAGGTCAAGGTCGAAGTGCTGGCCGAGGGCAGCCGGGGGCTGCTGGGGATCGGTGCGCGGGCCGCCCGCGTGCGCTTGATCCCCCTGGCCGGGGGAGAACAGGCGGCCAGCCGGCCCCACGAACCCGCCGCGCCTGTGAGAGAGCCGGCGACTACCCTGGATCACGAGGAATCAGGGCCGGTTGACAGGCCGACCCACGAAGGGGTGGAGCCGACCGAGATCGCCCATGCGACACTGGCGACGCTGCTGGAGCGCATGGGCATCGCCGCCGAGATCCGCATCCACCCGCCCGTCCCCGCAGAGGGGCAGCCACTGGTGCTGGATGTGCGCGGGACGGAAGCGGATGCACTGATCGGCCCCAAGGGGGAGACACTCGCCTCTCTGCAACATATCGTCCGCCTCATGGTCAACCAGCAGCTCGGCGGCCAGAGTGACCTGGTGGTGGACGTCAACGGTCACAAGCAGCGGCAGGCGGTCACCCTGCAGCGCCTGGCCGAGCGGATGGCCGAGCAAGCCGTGCGCAGCCGCAGGCGAGTAGTCCTGGAACCGATGCCAGCCTACGAGCGGCGGATCATCCACCTGGCGCTGCAGCACCGCGACGACGTGCGGACGGAGAGCGAGGGGGTTGGGCGGCAACGCCGTGTGACGATCATCCCCCGTCCGTGAGGGCAATCGCCTACCCTCTGCCAGGCCTGACGCTGGCGCGGCCGGTGTTCTGGGCCCTCACCCCACCCCCTGGCCCCCCTCCCCTCTCCCGCCTGGCAGGAGGAGGTAGGGGGGAGGGGTGAGGGCCCCGCGCCGCGGACGGTAGGCGGTTACCCGTGAGGGTGGATTTGCCCCCTCGCCGGAGATGTGCTAACATACGGATATGCAGGACGCCGGCCTGGGTGCACTGGATTACCTGGTCATCGGCCACGTGACCCAGGATCGAACGGCGGATGGCGGGTGGACGGTCGGCGGCACGGCGGCCTACGCCGCCCGCACCGCGCGGGCGCTGGGCTGTCGCACCGCTGTGCTCACCAGCGCCGCCGACGGGCTGGAGCTGAATCAGGCCTTGCCCGACATTGCGGTCTGGCGGGTGCCGGCCCCGTCCACGACGACCTTTGAAAATCAGTACACGTCTGGCGGACGGGTGCAGTTCATCCGCGCCGTCGCCGCGCCCCTGACGCCCGACGCTGTCCCCGCCGCCTGGCACACGGCCCGCCTGGTTCACCTGGGCCCGGTGGCCGGGGAGTGCGACCCGGCGCTGGCCGGGCTGTTCCCGGCGGCGTTCCTGGGGCTGACCCCCCAGGGCTGGATGCGGCGATGGGACGGGACGGGGCGGGTGTGGTCGGGGCCGTGGGAGGGCGCTGCGCCGCTCCTCCGCCGCGCCGCCGCCGTGGTTCTCAGTGAGGAGGACGTCGGTGGGGAGCGTGCACTGATTCGCCGCTGGGCGGCGCAGACCCGCGTACTGGCCGTCACCCAGGCAGCGGCGGGGTGCACCGTCCACGCCGGCGGAGCGGTGTGGCACCTGCCCGCCCCGCCGGTCGTCGAGGTGGATCCGACCGGGGCCGGGGATATCTTCGCTGCGGTCTTCTTCGTCCGGTTGTGGCGGGGGGACGACCCGCCGACCGCTGCGCAGCGGGCCAACGTGGTCGCGGCGGCTTCGGTCACCCGGCGCGGGTTGCTCGGCACACCGGCAGCGCAGGAGTTCGACGGGTCGCCGTGATCATCTACACCTTCGCCAACCAGAAAGGCGGGGTCGGCAAGACGACCACCGCCGTCAACCTGGCTGCTTACCTGGCCCATTGGGGCCGGCGGGTCCTGCTGGTGGACATGGACCCGCAGGCGAACGCCACCGCCAGCCTGGGGGTGGATCGGCGGGGATTGACGCTTTCCATCTACGACGCGCTGGTGCGGGAGACGCCGCTGGCGGGGATCGTCGTCCAGACGCGCTATCCACGGCTCGACCTGGCGCCCAGTTCGGCGCCACTGGCCGGAGCCTCGGTCGAGCTGGTCAACGTGCTGGCCCGTGAGCATCGGCTGAGACAGGCGCTGGAGGGATGGGGCGACCAGCACGATTATGTGTTCATTGACTGCCCGCCCAGCCTGGGCATCCTGACGGTCAACGGGCTGACCGCCGCCCGCGATGGAGTGATCATCCCGGTACAGTGCGAGTACCTGGCCCTGGAGGGGCTTTCACAGTTGATGCGCACTCTGGACCTGGTGCGGCGGGCGTTGAACCCGAACTTGCGCGTCCGTGGCCTGGTGATGACCATGTTCGACCCGCGTACCAACCTGGCCCGCCAGGTGGTCCAGGAGGTACAGAAGCACTTTGGTGCGCGCGTCTTCCGCACGGTCATCCCGCGCAACGTGCGGCTGAGCGAGGCCCCCAGCTACGGGGAACCGGTCCTCAGCTACGCGCCGGGTTCGCCAGGGGCGCAGGCCTACGAGGCGCTGGCGCGGGAACTGCTGGCCGGCGATGGCCAACATCGGTAACTGACGAGATGCCACAAAAGCACGGCTTGGGCAAGGGACTGGAGGCGCTGATCCCCACGGACGGGGAAGAGCCTCGTGAGGGGGTGCTCGAACTGCCGCTGGAAGCACTGCGGCCCAACCCCCATCAGCCGCGCTCGCCCATCCGCGACCAGGACCTGGTGGAACTGGCGGCCTCGATCCAGGCCCACGGCATCGTCCAGCCGCTCATTGTGGCCCGCGAGGGCGATGGGTACGTGCTGATCGCCGGCGAGCGACGCTGGCGCGCCGCCCGCATCGCCGGGTTGTCCACCGTGCCGGCTGTGGTCAAGGACGTCGCTCCCCAGCAGATGCTGGAACTGGCCCTGGTGGAGAACTTGCAGCGGGAGGACTTGAACCCGCTGGAGCAGGCGGCGGCCTACCGGCAACTGATCGAGGAATTCGGGCTGACCCACGACGAGGTCGCCCGGCGGGTGGGCAAGAGCCGTGTGGTGATCACCAACACGCTGCGCCTGCTGAAAGCGACCGAGCCGGTCAAGGAAGCGCTGCTGAGCGGCAAGCTCTCGACCGGCCACGCCCGTGCCCTGCTGGCGCTGGAGGAGGCGGAACTGCAGAAGGCCGCCCTGCGCACTGTCCTGCGGCGCGAACTGACCGTGCGCCAGACCGAGGAGCTGGTGCAGCGCCTGCTCAGCGGCGCGCCGGCCCGCCCGACCCCGCCCGCCTGCCCGCCGGAACTCCAGGCCGTCGAGGCGCGCTTCCGCGAGGCGCTCGGTACCCGCGTTCACCTGAACCGGGGCAAGAAGGGCGGACGGCTGGTGATCTACTATTACTCGGACGAGGAGCTGGAAGCGATCTGCCAGAGGATTTTGGGGGCGTGAGGCGTGAAACGTGAAACGTGAAGCGTGAAGCGTGAAGCGTGAAACGTGAAACGTGAAACGTGAAACGCGAAGTGGGAATATCGGACTTATTGAGGAGGAGAATATGCCAGAGATTGAGCCCTTTGCGATCAACCGGGAGAAGCTCGACCAGGCGGTGCAGGTGCTGCAGGAGAAGGATATTGACCTGTGGATTACCTTTGCGCGGGAGACGACGCAGGTCAGGGACCCTAGCGTGGGTCTGCTGGTCGGCTTCGATCTGACCTGGCACTCGGCGCTGATGGTCAGCCGGACCGGCAAGCGAATCGCCATCGTCGGGCGGTTCGACGCGGCTAACGTCGAGAACACCGGCGGCTTCACCACCGTCGTTGCCTACGACCAGTCCATCCGCGACCCGCTGCGCGAGTGGGTGAGCGAACTGAACCCGCGCACCATCGCCCTCAACTACTCGGAGAACGATCCCTCGGCGGACGGGCTGACGCACGGGATGTTCCGCACGCTGGCGAACATCCTGGGCGGGACCGAGTACGCGGCTCGCTTCATCTCCGCCGAACCGATCATTGCCGCTCTGCGCGGGCGCAAGACCCCCACCGAGGTCGGCTACATCCGCGCCGCCATCGGCGCCACCGAGGGTATCCTGCGCGAGGTCGAGGCGTTGGTCAAGCCGGGGATGAGCGAGCTGGAGATCGCCGACTTCATCCACCGGACGGTGACCGAGCGCGGCCTGGGCGTGGCCTGGGAGTGGGACATGTGCCCGCTGGTCGTCGCCGGGCCGGAAGGGACGTTCGGACACCGCATGCCGGGCGAGTACAAGACCCAGTTGGGCGGCCTGCTGCAGATTGACTTCGGAGCGGCGCGGGAGGGGTTCGTTGCCGACCTGCAGCGGACGATGTACTTCTGTCATCCCGGTGAGAAGGCCCTGCCCGACGAGGTCGAGAGGGCCTGGCGTGCCGTGCGGGCTGCCATCGAGGCCGCTCGCGCCGCCCTCAAGCCCGGTGCGCGCGGTTGGGAAGTGGACACCGCTGCCCGCAGCACGCTGGTCGCCGCCGGCTATCCGGAGTACATGCACGCCACCGGCCACCATATCGGCCGCACCGCCCACGACGGCGCGACGGTGCTGGGTCCTAAGTGGGAACGCTATGGCAAGAGCATCGAGGGCGTTATCGAGGCCGGCAATGTCTTCGCCATCGAGCTGGGCGCCCACGTCCCCGGCTACGGCTACCTGGGCTGCGAGGAGGACGTGTTGGTCACGCCGAACGGCGCGGAGTACCTGAGCGAGGTGCAGGAAGAGATCTGGCTGATCCGCGAGACGCCCGAACTCCGGCGGGCCCGCAAGAGCGAGAAGGCCGCCAGGTCGTAAACCTCGCCGGTGCTTGACCCCCTACCCTCCCGCAGTTTGGGGGGCCATCTCTGCTTCTCACCTGCGGGAGGGTAGCGGGCACGGTCACAGATTACGCGGATGACAACGGAGTGAAGAACTCCGGGTGGTGGCTGCGCAGTTCCTGGCGCAGTTCGCCGAAGACGGACGGGGCGTGCGGATAGACTGCCTCCAGCATGGCCACGGCCACGGCGCGGATCTCCCACTGCGCCGCCGGGGAGATGCGCAGTCGAAAGATGTGCAGCAGCTCGCGGAAGTTGGCGGTCATGACCAGGCGCGTGGCGGCGGCGTTGGGCAGGACGAAGCGGGCGTCCTCCTTGCGCACCCCCAACTGGCGCAGCGCCTGGTAGGCTTCCCCCACGCTCACTGCCAAGCGCTCCCAGATCGCCCGCGCCGCCGGCTCCGCGGCGATGGCCGGCGGCAGCACCCATTCGGGCTCCGCCATGTCCACATAACGCTGGCTCTCCTGGCTGTACGAGGCCAGCCGGTGACGGACCAACTGGTGGCTGCAGGCGCGGCTGATGCCGCCGATCTCGAAGGTCGCCGAGGCGTGCTCGATCAGGCTCTCGTGTCCCTCGCGAATGCGCGCCCGCAGGAACGCGCCGGGGTCGCCACGGCCCTCGCTGCGGTAGCAGACCCGCCCGGCGTGCTCCAACAGCTCCTCCGGTGTCCCATCCCCGTGCAGGTAGCGGGTGATGGCGATCAGCTCGACCTTCATTCCCCCTCCCATCGGATGATGCCTCCTTCCACCCACAACACTTTCGCCTGCTGGCGGAACCCGGCACTGAACATGTCCGGGTCGGTGGCGGTCAGCAGCGCTTGCTCTACCCGCTCCACCTGAGCAAGCAAGAACTCGCGCCGTCCGCGGTCCAGTTCGGCCATCACCTCGTCCAGCAGGAGCACCGGCGCCTCGCCTGTCGTCTCCTCCATCCAGGCGAGCTGGCCCATCTTCAGCGCCAGCACCGCCGTGCGCTGCTGTCCGCGGGAACCGAAGACGCCCACGTCCATCTCGCCGACGAAGAAACGCATCTCGTCGCGGTGGGGACCGGTGAGGGTCATCCCGCGCTCGACCTCGTCGCGCCGCCGCTGCAGCAGCCGATGCCGGAAAGCATCCACCAGGTCATTGGCGGTGACCCCCGCCGGCGGGCCGTCCGGCTCCTGCAGCGCCAGGTCCATCTGGTAGTCCAGCGCTGGCGGCCGGGCGGGGTCGAAGTTGGGCTGGTAAGCCAGGCGCAGCCACTCCCGCCCGCCGGTCAGCTCGGCGTGAACGCGCGCCGCCCGCCGCGAGAGGTCGGCGATCAGCCGTCGGCGGCCCTGACAGACGACCACGCCGCTGTGTGCCAGCCGCTCGTCCAGCGGCTCCAACTGCGCCTCATCGCCGCTCCCCTCGGCCAGGTAGCGCAGCAGGGCGTTGCGCTGCCGGAGCGTCTCTCCGTATGCCTCCAGCGCCGCGCAGTAGGCGGGGTCGGTCTGACAGAGTGTGTCGTCCAGGAACTGCCGCCGGCCGGACGGCGGGCCGGCGGCCAGCTCTACGTCCTGGGGCAGGAAGAGCACCACGTTCAGCCCGCCGACCAGGTCGCTCCGCTGCCGCTTCTGGCGGTCCATGCGGATGGTTTTGCGCAGGCGAGCGTCGCCGTTCGGCCCGCGCTCCAGGGAGAGGGCGATCTCCACCTCGCGGACGCGCCGACGCTGCACGACCTCGGCGCGCAGGCGGGCGTAGGTCAACCCGCTCCCCTCCGCCGTCCAGTTGATCAGGTGGCGATCCACAGACGTGAGCGGCGAATGGGCCGTCGCCAGGTAGTAGACCGCCTCCAGCAGACTGGTCTTGCCCTGGGCGTTGGCGCCGCAGAGCAGCACCGACCCCTCCGGCCACTCCTGCTCCAGCCGGACGTAGTTGCGGAAGTTCTCCAGGCTGAGGGAACGGATGCGCATCGGGCGTATTGTAACACGAGAGGGGCGCGGGCGGAAGTGGGGGTTGCCCTATTTCGACCTTGTGCTACAATCGGCTGGCTGTGGGAAGTCGGATAGTGGAGGGAGGATGGAGAAGATCCTGGCGGACATTGAGGCGCATGCCGACGAGTACCTGACCCGTCTGATGCAGGCCCTGGCGCAGCCCAGCGTCTCATCGGAAGGCACGGGACTGGCGGAGATGGCCGGCCTGCTGACCGGTATGCTGACGGAGGTCGGCTTTCGGGTCGAGCCGGTGCACGCCGGCGGCCCGCCAGTGCTCCTGGCGCGGATGGCCGGGCGCAACGGGCGGACGTTGCTGTTCTATAACCACTACGACGTGCAGCCGGCGGACCCGCTCGATCTGTGGGATAGCCCGCCCTTCGAACCGACGATCCGCGACGGGCGGCTGTACGCGCGCGGGACGGCGGACAACAAGGGCGCGCTGATCGCGCGCCTGTGCGCCATCGAGTCGTACCTGCGCATCCGTCGCCGCCTGCCGGTACATCTGGTGTGGGCCATCGAGGGCGAGGAAGAGGCTGGCAGCCTGCACCTGCCCCAGTTCGTCGCGGTTCGCCAGGAGGCCCTGCGCGACTGCTTCGGCTGCGTCTGGGAGGCCGGCGGGAAGAACGCCCGCGAGCGCTGTGAAATGGCCCTGGGTTGCAAGGGGCTACTTTACGTCGAACTACGGGCACGGGGCGCCCGACGCGATATGCACTCGGCGCTGGCGACCATTGTGGAGAACCCCGCCTGGCGGCTGGTCTGGGCGCTGGAGAGCATCCGCGGCCCCGACGGCGCAGTGCGCATCCCCGGCTTCGCCGACGACGTGCGCCCGCCCACGCCGGCCCAGCGCCAGGCGCTGGCCGATTGGGATTACCCGGAAGAGGAGGATCGCGCCCTCTTTGGGATCACCCATTTCCTGGATGGGCTGAGCGGGATGGCGCTGAAGGAGCGTTTCGTGTTCGGGACGACCTGCAACATCAATGGCTTCCACAGCGGCTACGGCGGCCCCGGCTCCAAGACCGTGCTGCCGTGCGAAGCAGTCGCCCGGCTGGACTTTCGGCTGGTGCCCGATCAGCGACCGGAGCGGTTGTTGGCGCTGCTGCGGGCGCACCTGGACGCGCAGGGGTTCGCGGACGTGGAGATCACCCGCTGGGAGGGAGAGATGCCAGCGGCGGGCAGTCCAGAGCACCCATTCGTGCAGGCCGCCGTGCGCGCCGCCGAGCGCACCTACGGCCACTCTCCCGCCATTCTGCCGCTGATGGCCGGCACCGGGCCCATGCACCTCCTGTGCGCCCAGTTCGGCGTGCCGGTGGTCACCGCCGGCGTCAGCAACGCCGATTCCCGCGCCCACGCACCGAACGAGAACCTCCGCCTGAGCGATTACTTCGACCACATCCGCTACATCACCGCGCTGCTGGACCGGTTCGAGTAGAGTCTCGTATCTGCTCAGCCTGCCTTTCGACTCACCCCGGAGGCGCACGATCTCCGTGTCTCCGCGTCTCCGCGTCTCCGCGTCTCCGCGTCTCCGCGTCCCCGCGTCTACGCGTCCCCGCGTCTCCGCGTCCCCTTCTGCTCCGTGCCCGCTATGGATAACACGTCTGGTAATCGGCGCCGAGGATCAGGCGGAAGCCGACTGTCTGGCTGCCTGCCGGTTCGTAGGTCACCCGCTCGTTCGGGATGTTGAACATCGCTTGCAGATACCCCAGCCCGGTGCCCTTGGCGTACTCGCTGTAGACGATCAGCAGCGTCTGCGGGTAATCGCGGCGGTCCGGTGTGCCCAGCACCGCCGGGAAACCGGCGCGCACCAGCCGATCGGCGGCCAGGCGGTCCCAATCGGCGTTGGTCGTCCCGTTCCACACCTCCACCGGCATGAACGTGCGGTTGAGCCGCGCCTCCGGAATGGGGGCCATGGCGTCGGTCACTACCGGCGCGATCAGTTCCCAGTTGGGCAGGTAGACCGAACCACCGTACGGTGTAACCCACGGGGCGACCATGTCGCGGCTGATGTTGTAGAAGCGCACGTTCTGCGCGGGCAGGACGAGGGCCACCTGGCCCAGCTGAACGACCTCGGACAACCCCAGGTCGGTCACGACCATGCTGCGGGTCTGGTCCCATAGCTCCGGGATGCGGGTCAGCACTCCGACATCCCGCCCGCGCTGCCAGATCGCCTGCAGCACCTGCTGCTGCCGCCGCTCGCGGGAGAAGGCGCTGGTGGTCAACCGCGACCGGGCGTACCAGAGGGCTGTCTCCCCGTCCATATGTCGGATGCCCGGTTCCATGGTCAGGATCGGATAGGCGCCGGTCTCGTCCGGGTAGGGCCAGTGATCGGTGAGACGGCAGTGCACCGGCACATCAATCCCGCCCAGCGTGTCCACGATACCGATCAGGCCGTCGAACTCGGTGCGGGCGTAGTAGTCAATGCGGATGCCCAGGTTGTAGAGGAGCGTATCGCGCAGCAGGGCCGGCCCGCCGCCGGGGTAGCCGTAGGCCTCGCCGTAGAAGTCGGCGAAGTTGATCCGGCTCATCCAGAAGTTGGGGATGTAGACGTAGAGGTCGCGTGGCACGGAGATGACGGTCACCGCCGGGCGGTCGGTCTGCACGGAGACGATCTGGATCACATCGGTATGCCACTCGCTCCACTCCGGGCGCCGGTCGCTGCCCAGCACGGCGATGTTGATCGCATCCTCGGCCACCGGTACCGGCGGCACCATCGTGGGGATCGGCAGGATCGGCTCCGGCGTCGGGCGGCTGGGGGAGAAGGTCGGGAAGGGCGGCGGCATGGTCGGCACGCTAGCAGCGGGCCGCGGCGTGGGAGACGGGGTGGGCGTGGCGGTCGGCGTGGGCGTCGGCGTACGGGTCGGGCGCGGCGTGCGGGTCGGTTCGGGTGTGCGGGTGGGCGTGGGCGTCCAGGTGGGAGGCAGCCCGGCGGACGAGGCGGGGAGCGTTGTCTCGGTGGGACCCGGCGTGGCGGTCGGCGTGGCAGCGGTGGCCGAGGCAGTGGGCGGTACGGCGGCGACCGCCTGGCCCGCCGAGGTGGACGCGCCGGCGACGAGAGCCAGGCCCAGCGCGACCAGTCCCACCAGCCACACCAGCAGGAACGTGCCGACCGCCAGGGTCTGCACGATGTCCCACTGGTCATGGTCCATCCGGCCGGCCTTACCCATCCCGCCAGGCTCGTGTGAGCGCCACCTGGGCCGTGTAGTCGCCGATCTGGCGCTCGACCTCCGCCTTGCTCCAGCCCAGGCGGGGGGCCAGCAGCGCTGCCACCGCCCGGGCCCGCGCCAGTCCCCCGTCCACTGCCTCGTAGATCACGTGTGTGCGGCGGATCAGCACGTCGCTGAGCGTCAGCGCCATCTCGTGCTGGACGGCATAGAGCGGCTCGGCCATCAGGTAGGGCAGGCCCGCCACGATCCGCTCGCCCAGGGCTGGGTTCTCCTCGGCGTAGGCCAGCACCCAGGCCGCCTCGTCGCCGTAGGCTTCTGCCAGGTGACGGTTGACCGCTGCGTCGGGGGTCGTCACCGGTGCGCGTTCGATCTGCGCCCCTTCCAACGGCTCGCGGGTGCGACAGCCGGAGCACGCCTGGACGCCGAACGACTCGGCCAGCCGCTTCTGGACGCGGTCGGTCAGCTCGGCGGCCATCAGCCGATGGGTGGTCAGCTTGCCGCCGGTGATCGTCAGCAGCCCGGAGTCGTCCTCGACGATGACGTGGACGCGGGAGACGGAGGAGGGGCTGCCGGGCGCGGCGACGAGCGGACGCAGGCCGGCGAACGTGCTGATCACGTCGGACGGCCGGAGCTGGGCGCCGGGGAAAATGTGCCGTGCTGCTTCCAACAGGTACTCGACATCCGCGCGGTCGGCGGCGGGGTCGTCCAGGCTGCCCTGATAATCGGTGTCGGTCGTGCCGATGAGGGCGAAATCGCCCCACGGGATGAGGAACATGTGTCTCCGGTCGCGCGGCGAGGCGAAGATGACCGCGTGGCGGCTGTCGAGGCGGGCGCGGGGGATGACCAGGTGGATGCCCTTGGTCGGGCGGACCATCGGCCGGGCGGCGGCGTCCAGCGCCCGCACTTCGTCCACCCAGATGCCGGTGGCGTTGACGACGACGCGGGCGCGCACCTCGACCTGCTGCCCGGTCACCTGGTCCACCACCTGCGCGCCGACCACGCGCCCGCCGGACTTCATCAGCCCGACGACGCGGGCGTGGTTGACCACCACGGCGCCGTGCAGGTGGGCCGCACGGGCTGTCAGCAGGGTCAGGCGAGCGTCGTTGACCTGGGCGTCATAGTAGCGGCCCATGCCGACCAGCCCCCGTCCGGCGACGAGTGGTTCGCGCTGCTGTGCCTCCTGCGGACGCAGCCAGCGGTGCACCTGCGCGTTGCGGAACAGGCTGAGCGTGTCGTACAGCAGCAGGCCCAGGCGCAGCTTGGCCTGGGACGGCCGCTGGCCGGCGTAGACGGGGTAGAGAAACGGCAGCGGGCGCACCAGACGCGGGGCGATCTGGCGGAGGACGCGCCGCTCACTGCAGGCGTCGAAGACCAGGCGGAACTCGCCGTACTCCAGATAGCGGATGCCGCCGTGGACCAAGCGGGTCGAGCGGCTGCTGGTGCCGCTGGCGAAGTCGCCTTTCTCGACCAGGGCGGTGCGGAAACCGCGCAGCGCCGCGTCGCGGGCGATGCCGGCCCCGGTGATGCCCCCGCCGATCACCAGGACGTCGAATTCCTCGCTCGCCAGCCGCTCAATGTTCTCTTGCCGCGTGCTGGCCGAGAAGGGACGGGTATCTTGGCCCATCGCGTCACCCCGTCTCCCCGTCACCGCGTCACCCTGTCCCCCCATCACGGACCAACACCCCCGGATTCATAATCCCCAGCGGGTCGAACGTCTGCTTCAGTGCGCGGAGCGCCGTCATTCCCAATGGGCCGATCTCCTCGCCCAGCCACGGTGCATGGTCGCGGCCGATGCCGTGGTGGTGGCTGAGCGTCCCGCCGGAGGACAGGATCGCCTCGGTGGCGGCCCGCTTGACCTCCAGCCACTGCGCGATCTCCTGCCCTGGCGCCTGACGGCCCAGGAAGGTCGTGTAGAGAGAAGCGCCCCACGGGTAGACGTGCGAGATGTGGGTCATGACGTATCCCGGTCCGCCGTTGGTGGCGCGGATCGCCCCACGGATTGCCGCCGTCATGGCGCCATAGACGAGCAGCAGGTCCGACCAGGGAGCCGCCGTCTCCAGGGTATCCACCATCACCCCGACGCCCAACAGGGTATCGCGCAGGTAGGGCTGGGCGAAGCGGTCGCGTTTCCAGGACTCACCGGCGGCCCGACCGACCGCCATCCCGCCGTAGTCGCGGCAGAGCGAGGTGGCCTGTCGCCAGAGAGCGGCCACGCGACGGGCTTCCCCGTCGTAGCCCAAGATCAGCACACAGCTTCCGCCGGAGAGGCTGTGTCCGCGCTGAGCCAGCACCGCCTCCAGTGCGCGGTCGAACAGCGCCCGCAGGCCGTGGTGCTCGTGGGCCAGCATCGCGTAGCCGGCGGTCTCCGCGGCGTCCGACAGGCGGGCGATGGTTGGCTGCGGGCCGCCCTGCATCAGCTCGCGCAGCGCCGACAGCCCATCTTCCAGGCTGTAGAAGAGGAAGCCGCGGTAGTCCTGCACCTGCGGGCGCGGACGGACGCGCATCGTCGCCTCGGTGATCACGCCGTAGCAGCCCTCGGAGCCGACCAGGATGTCGAGCAGGTGGGGGCCGGTGGCGGTGGCCGGGGTGTCCCGCGTCTCGATGATGCCGACTGGCGTGACCAGGCGCACCGCCTGGGTCATCTCCTCGATCTTGCCGTAGCCGGTGGAGGTCTGACCGGCGGCACGGGTGGCGATCCAGCCGCCGAGGGTGGAGAACTCGAACGACTGGGGGAACTGTCCCAGGGTGAAGCCCTGCTCGCCCAACTGCGCCTCGACCTCCGGCCCGGTCGCCCCGGCCTGGATGCGCGCGGTCCAGGATTCGCGGTCCAGGGCGACCACCCGATCGAGGCGGGCCATGTCCAGGGTGATGACCAGACGGTCGCCCGGCTCCGGCTCCACCCCGCCCAGGACGCTGCTCCCTCCGCCGAAGGGGATGATGGCGATATCCCGCTCGGCCGCCCACGAGAGAAGCGCGGCTACCTGTCCCTCGTCTGCTGGATAGACCACCGCATCGGGTGGGTTGGGGACGTCGCCGGCGCGGACGCGCACCAGGTCGCGGTACGCCTTGCCCATCGCGTGCTCGACGCGGCAACGCAGGTCCAGGCGCACCGCCTCGTCGCCGATGAGCCGCCGCAGCGAGACCAGCACCGGGTCGTCCAGGCGGGACGGGCGGAGCTCGATCTGTTCCAGGGGCAACGGCGGTCGTTCGGTCAGCTCGGCAGGCAACTCCAGCCAGGCGCGCAACGTGGGCCAGAAGCGGGTGCGCTTCTCCAGCGAGTAGTCCCGATCCAGCGTGCCCCAGCCCCACCAACGGAGGTTTGCTATGTCCATGATGATCTACCTGCAGGGAGGAATACTCCCCCATTTTACCACTGGCGGGAAGGGGGAGCAAACGGCACTCCTGCCCTCCCGCAGGTTTGTGCCCAAACCTGTGGGAGGGTAAGCAGTTACGCGCAGGGCGTGTCTCCCGCCGTCCAGCGGGACGTGCACGCCGTCGGCCTGGGTGGTCACACCCGCAGCCAACGCGGCCCCATCGGCCCAGACGACAATGTCGTTGACGGCGATGGTCGTCACGCCTGGCAGGGAAATGATCGCATCACCCGTCGTGCCGGATGGAGCGGTGATGTCCAGGGCGAACTGTCCGTTTTCCACCTGCTGCCAATCCACTCCCAGCACGCCGTCCACCAGCGGCAGCGTGCCCGAGGCCCAGGTCATCCCACGGAAAGACGGCCGCACCGACCAGCTCGAAGCTCCTGTCTGCCGCGCACCCAGGACGTAGGTGGTGAGGAACCAGGTCGGTGAGCCGCCCCAGCCGTGCGAGAGGCTGGAGTAGTAGTGCTGGTCGGATTCCCAGCCCTCCCACCAGGTCGTCGCGCCGCGCTCCAGCATCCGCCCGTAGCTCGCCTCGATCACCGCCAGCGCCTCCGGGACGTGTCCGCTCCGCCCCAGCGCCTCCAGCAGCCAGAACATCCCGTACACCTCCACGTTGGGGTCGGCTCCAGCGCGAGCAGCTCCAGCAGCGACGAGACCAATGGCTCGACCTCGCCATCGGGCGCCAGCCCGTAGGCCAGCGGCCAGGCCTG
>DAOTYW010000381.1:0-3279 GCA_034434755.1 Anaerolineae bacterium
GATGGATTGGATACCCTATCTTCCTCGAAAAGAGGAGCCCTGGCAAGTCTATGCGGTTGCTAAAGTGTCAACCGATCTGTGAACCATCCCCCTGAAATTACCAATAACTCGCCATCCCCCAGCAGAGGTTGCCACCGGTCGCCCTCCTGCCAGCGCCTACCTGGTCCATAAGCGACGGTAGCGCAGAGGGGTGAGAGGGACATTGTATGGCCACTGCGACCAACGCTGCCGCTCGTTCCAGGCCCAGCGGAACGCCCGCAGCGCGTGGACATGACCACGCCAGGCCTCGGCGCGCCCGTTCAGCAGCGGCCACAGCCACGAACCGGCGTCGAACAGCAGAATGAGCGGCCACCAGAGCAGGAAGCGGTCCGGCGGGTAGTGACGGATCAGCGTCCAGACGCGGTTGCGGTTGAGCAGGTAGGCCTTCAGCGCCGAGCGCTGCCGCCCCAGCGGCGAGCGGTGATGCAGCACCCGCGCCCCCGGCGCGTACAGACAACGCCAGCCCATCCGCCGCGCCCGCCAGGCCAGTTCGACGTCCTCATAATAGGCGAAGTAGCGCTCGTCGAACAGCCCAACCTGGTCCAACATCGTCCGCCGGTAGAGCGCCGCCGCCCCCGACGGCCCAAACACCTCCATCACCTCCTCTGGCTCCTCGTCCACCGGACAGCCAAAACGGCGGTTCCAGGCAATCCCCAACGTATCCACCTCGATGCCCGCCGAGTCTAGCTGGTCGGGTTGCTGCATCAGCCGCACCTGCGAGGCGACCATGCCCACCCGCTCGTCGCCGTCCATCGCCCGCGCCGCCGCCGAGAGCCAGTCCGGCTCCGGGCGGGCATCGTTGTTCAGCGCCGCGACGAACGCTCCCTCCGTCGCCCGAATGCCCTGGTTGGTCGCCTCGGCAAAGCCCCGGTTGCCGTCGTTGCCGATCAGCCGCACCTGGGGAAACGCGGAGCGCAACCATTCGACCGAGCCGTCCGCGGAACCGTTGTCCACGACGACGAGCTCGAAATCCGGATGATCCTGGGCAAGCACAGCCGGGACGCACGCCCGCAGGTGTTCCAGCCCGTTCCAGTTGACCACGACTACCGTGATCCGCTCAGCCATTGCCATCCCGAGTGCTGATTGTACCACAACTCGCAGAAAGGGAGAGTAGAATAGCCCCGGCGACTCGTTGGGACTACACTTCACATTTCCGTCCTGTTCTGCTAAACTATGGGCATACCTCTCCAGCACAACCAGGAGGAATAACGATGACCGATCAGCTTGAACTACACGAACCCTCCGCGCTGCTCGACCCGACCGGGCGCCTCGTCCAGGTCGGCTGGGCGCGCCAGCCGCTCCTCGACGGCAACATGGAGCAAGTCCACTTCTACGCCCTCCGCCCGTTGCAGCGCTTCCGCGTCAAGCGCTGGGACTACTACGGCGTGACCACACCGACGCGCTTCTATTCCTTCACCCTGGCCGACCTGGGCTACGCCGGACAGGTCTTCGCCTACGTGGTGGACTTCGAGAGGCAAACGCATCACGAGGAGACGCTGACCATCCCCCTGGGACGCGGCATCGAGCTACCGCGCAACAGCACGGAGGGCCACAGCCGCTACGCCGACCGCCGGGCGCGCCTGACCTTCGAAGCGCTCCCCCAGGCCCGCCACCTGGCGGTGGAGTGGCCCGGATTCGGCAGCCACGGCCTGGCAGCAGATATCCTTCTCCGCCTGCCCCCCGAACACGAGTCTATGACCATCGTTACCCCCATCGGCCAGAAGCGCTTCTACTACAACCGCAAGGTCAACTGCATGCCGGCGGAGGGTTGGGTCGAGTACGAGGGCAAGCGGACCGTCCTGAGCCCCACCGACAGCCTGGGCAACCTCGACTGGGGGCGCGGGGTGTGGGAATATCGCTCCTTCTGGGTCTGGGCCAGCGCCTCCGGCTTCCTGCCGGACGGGCGGCGCGTCGGTCTGAACATGGGCTTCGGTTTCGGCGATACCTCACACGCCACAGAGAACGCGCTGATCCTGGAAGGGCGCATCCACAAGCTCGATCAGGTGGATTTCACCTACGACCCCGCCGATTTCCGGCGGCCCTGGCGGATGGCCTCGCCAGACGGACGGGTCGCCCTGGAGTTCGTCCCCTTCTACGAGCGCGTGGCGGCAACGAGCCTGCTCGTCATTACCAGCGAGGTCCATCAGATATTCGGCCGCTACCATGGGACGGTGCAGGCCGACGACGGCGAAGCCATCCGCCTGGACGGCCTGATCGGCTTCGCCGAGGAACATCACGCACGATGGTAGGTGATCCGATGAACACAGCAGACGTGATCATCATTGGCGGCGGAGTCCACGGGGCGAGCCTGGCTTTCCACCTGGCCTCGCGCGGGGTGAAGGCGACCGTGCTGGAGAAGCAGTTCGTCGGCGCGGGGGCCACCGGGCGCTCCAGCGGGCTGGTGCGCATGCACTACGACACCGAGGTGGACTCGCGGCTGGCCTGGGAGTCGTTCGGCTTCTTCCACAACTGGCGCGAGCGGGTCGGTGGCGACTGCGGGTTCACCCGCACCGGCTTCATCCAGATCGCCGCCCGCGAGGCCGAGGTCGCCCTCCGGGCCAACGTGACGATGCACCAGCGCATCGGCATCCCCAGCCTGCTGGTCACCGCGGCGGACGTACAGCGCCTGGCCCCGTCCTTCCTCACCGACGACTTCGACGTCGCCGCCTACGAACCGGAGTCCGGCTTCGCCATGCCCAGCGACACCGCCAACGCGCTGATGCAGGCGGCGCGGGAGCGCGGCGCCCACCTGGTGCAGAACTGCACGGTCACCGCCATCCAGGTGAGCGGCGGGCGGGTCACCGGCGTGGAGACGACGCGGGGCGTGTTCTCCGCCCCCGTGATCGTCAATGCCGCCGGCGCGTGGGCCGGCCAGGTCAACCGCATGGTCGGCCTCGACCTGCCCCTCGACACCTGGCGACACGACACGATGTTCGTCGTGCGCCCCAGGGAGATCGGGCCATCACACCCGACGGTGATTGACTTCCCCCACGAAATGTACTTCCGCCCGGAGGGGGAGCTGACCCTGGTGGGATTGGAGGACGGCAACCCGCTGGGCGAGTCGCCGGACGGGGACAGCGATCACGCAAAGCCGGGGTTCATCGAGCGGGCCATCGAGCGCATCTGTCTGCGCATGCCGGCGATGAACGACGGTCTGTTGCACAGCGCCCACGGCGGCTACGACGGCATCACGCCCGACCAGCACCCGCTGCTCGGCGCGGCGGGGCCGGACGGGTTCTA
>DAOTYW010000382.1:0-5047 GCA_034434755.1 Anaerolineae bacterium
GGCCCCGCCGGCCTGGCCGAATACGTGCTGCTGGACGACTACCAGCTCTACAAGGCCAGCCATGCCATCCCGTTCGAGGAACTGTGCCTGGCCGAACCGCTGGCCTGCGCCGTGCGCTCCGTGCGCCGGGCGCGGGTCGAGCGGGGCGAGACGGCGGTGATCATCGGGGCGGGGGTGATGGGACTGTTGCACCTGCTCCTGGCCCGGCAGGCCGGGGCGCGGGTGTTCGTCAGCGAGCTCGACCCCCGGCGGCGCGACTTCGCGCAGCGGATGGGCGCCGATGGGGTGCTCGACCCGGCCCAGGCCCCGCTGGCGGAGCAGGTCAGGGCGCTGACCGACGGTCGCGGCGCGGACGCGATCTTCTGCGCCATGAGTGCGGCCCCGGTGATCGAGGAAGCTCTGGAGGCGGTGGGCAAGGGCGGACGGGTGCTCGTCTATGCCAGTATCTATCCGCGCAGCGCGCGCATCTCCGTTGACCCCAACCTGTTTCATCACAAGGAGATCACCTTGACCGGCACGATGAGCCAGAGCCGGGAGGACGTCCTGCAGGCGGTGCGCCTGATCTGTCGGCGCGCCGTGGATGTCCGCCCGTTCGTTTCGTTGACGCTGCCGCTGGCGCGGCTGGAGGAGGGGCTGCAGGCCGCGCTGCGCCCCGATACCTACCGCGTGGTCGTGACGATGTAGCGTCTGCTTTCTGTCGGAAAGCGACCGTTCTGCCACAGGATTTGACTTTTTCCGACAGATTTGCTACAATCATCGGCGGAAACGGCGGCGTATGATCTTTTGAGGGGGCGGGGTGAGCGGAGGGGGACGCGGAGACGCGGAGACGGGGAGACGCGGAGACGCGGAGACGCGGAGAAGGCTTCGACTCGCGGACTTCGGACTTCAGACTTCAGACTTCGGACTTAAGGGAGAGGAGGATGGATTTCAGTTGGACTGAAGAGCAGGAGCTGTGGCGGCGGGCGGTGCGGGATTTCGCGCAGACGGAGATCGCGCCTCGCGTGCGGGAGATAGACACCACCGAGCGCATCCCCCGCGAGATTGTCCAGGGGATGGCGCGCATGGGGCTGCTGGCCCCGCTGGTCGGCGAGGAGTACGGCGGGGCCGGCGCCGACTGGACGATGGCGGCCATCGCCGCTGAGGAACTCGGCCGCGCCGACATCAGTCTGGCAATTCCGGTGTTGTACCTGGTGGAGGCTGCCTGGGGGTTCATCTTCTACCACTACGGCAGCCCTGAGCTGAAGGCGGAAATCCTGCCCCGCGTCACACGCGGCGAGGCTTTTCTGGGCATCGCCACCACCGAGCCGGGCGGCGGGTCGGACATCCTGGGCGCCTGCCGCACCCGCGGCGTGCGCGATGGCGACGGGTGGGTCTTCAACGGCGAGAAGGTCTACATCAGCGGCGTGCGCGAGTCGCTGGAGTGGGGCGGCGTCCACCTGATGCTGGCGCGCACCGACCCCGACCCGCGGGCAGGACATCGCGCCTTCACCTTCTTCGCCATGCCGCTCCAGGGGACAGCGGGGATCAGCCCGACCTTTTTCCAGGATATGGGCCGGATGGGCATCTCCACCGGCGGCTTCGCCATGGCCGACGTGCGCCTGCCGGCCCATCATCAGGTGGGCGAGCTGAACCGGGGCTTCTACCACGCCATGGAGGGCTTCTCGGCGGCGCGGACGCTGATCGGCGCGACCTGCGTGGGGGCGGCCCAGGCGGTGTTGGAGATGGGGATAGAACACATCAAACAGCGCCAGGCCTTCGGGCGACCGTTGGCCAGCTTCGAGGGCATCCAGTTCCCCCTGGCCGACCTCGCCGCCGAGCTGGAGGGGGTGCGGCTGTCCGTCTACAAGGCTGCCTGGACGATGGACCGGAGGTATAAGGAGGGCGCGGCCAGCCACTCCGACATCGCCCTGGTGGCGGCAATCGCCAAGCTGCGCGCTCCGCTGGTTGGCTTTGAGATCATGAACGAGGTCGCTAACTGGTTCGGCGCCATGGCCTACACCAAAGAGTGCCCGGTCGAGATGGGTATCCGCGGCATTCGTTCCTACTCCATCGGTGCCGAGGGAACGGTCAATATAATGCGCATGATCATCGCTCGCGAACTGCTCGGCAGGGAGTTCCTGCCCACGTCCTACACGCGAGCGGTGGCGGAGTAGAGGGGGACGCGGGGACGCGGGGACGGGGAGACGCGGAGAGGCGGAGTGGGCGATGACGGCCAGGGTTGACCGAACCGATCAAGCTATTGTCTGTCTGCTGATGGAAGACGGGCGCATGTCCTGCGCCGAGATCGCCCGCCGGCTCGGCACCGTCTCCGAACGGTCGGTCCGCTCGCGCATCGAACGGCTGACCCGCGAGGGGGTGATCCGCGTCAGCGCCGTGGTCAACCCGCGGGCGGTGGGCTTCCCGGTGACGGCGGACGTCTGGCTGGAGATCGAGCCGGGCCGCCTGCAGGAGGTGGCGCAGCGGATGGCCGGACGGGAGGAGGTCAGCTACGTCGCCTACTCCACCGGCGACCGCGACCTGAGCATCCAGGTCTATGCGCGGGACAACGACGAGCTGTATCGCTTCGTCACCGAGGTGGTCGGCCAGCAGGCCGGCGTCCGGAAGACGAGCACGATCCTGGTGCCGCGCGTGCTCAAGGACGTCTACGACTGGCGGATCCCCGACTCCGCTTGCGAGGATGGAGTAACTGCGCAGCTCACCCTCCCGCAGGTTCGGAAGTGACCGGGCAAGAATCGGGGTGGCTATGGCAGTGCGATTTGGGCTGTAGATTGCACCCAAACCTGCGGGAGGTTGAGCAGTAGCAGATGGAAAGGAGGACTGTGTAGAGACATAGAACGCACGATGACCCTCATGCAGCGCCGATTCGGATTCCCATACAGGTCGGGCAAGGAGGAGACAAAATGGCTGAAGAGAAAGCCTTCGCGCGCAAGGCCAGCGGCCTCGTCCGCGGCCTCTCCCTGATCGACGCTTTCGGCGTCGGCTTTATGAACCAGGGATTGACCCCCAGCATGTGGGTCATGATCAGCCTGGGCCTCTCGGTCTACACTGGCGGCAACTTGATCATCGCCACCATTCTCTCGGCGGTCCTCTGCGGCATTGGCTTCTCGCTGGTGTGGGGCATCCTGGGCGGGAGCATGCCGCGCAGCGGCGGCGAGTATATCTACAACTCGCGCATCATCAGCCCGTTGATCGGAATCGCCGAGAGCTTCGGCAATGCCTTCGTCTGGATCATGTGGATCTACGTGCTGGCCCCGTGGACGGTGGACCCCGGCCTGATGATGCTGTGCCAGTTCCTCGGCTGGGACCGCGCCGCTGAGTTCCTGTCCCAGCCGTGGGCGCTGTTCCTGATCGCCAGCCTGGTCAACTTCATCGCGCTGCTCTTCCTCGTCTTCGGCATCAAATTCTTCGCCCGCGTGCAGAAGGTGATCATGGCCCTGGGTATCCTGGGCGCCGTGGTCATCCTGCTGGTCTTCACGTTCACTTCGCGCGACCAATTCGTCCAAGCGTGGAACGGCGTGTCGGCCCAGTACGGTTCGTTGAGCTACGACCAGTTCCTGGCCGCCGCTCAGGCGGAGATGGAGGCTGCTGGGGATGTATTGCCCACCACCTGGAACTGGTTCGATACATTGGGAGTGATGGTAGCGGGGTCGTGGCTCTTCGCCTACAGCTACTGCATCACCTTCATCGCCGGCGAGGTCAAGCGGCCCGATAAGTCCATTATCCTGGGTAACCTGTTCGCTATCCTGGTGCCGGCCGTCTTCATGCTCTGGCTGGCCATCGTCCTCTACCGGACGGTCGGTTTCCAGTTCCTCAGCGCCACTGCCTACGTGGACGAGACGCTGGGCGGCGAGCTGGCCGGCTACGCCCTGCCCTGGTCGCCGCACTTCGTCGGCCTGGCGGCGGTGATCACCTACACCCTTTCCAGCCCGTTCCTGCGTGGTTTCATCTTGTTCATGATGGCCCTCTCGTTCATCCTCTTCAACTTGTGGTGGGTGGCTCTCTCCTACATGGCCTTCCCGCGCATCCTTTTCGCCTGGGGGATGGACCGCATGGGCCCGAAGTGGTTCACCGACATTGACCCCCGCTGGGCCACACCGGTCAAGAATCACATCCTCTGCTTCGTCCTGGGGGAGATTGGCATCCTGCTCTACTCCCTGTGGCAGGAGCAGATGAGCGGGCTGTCGGTCACCGGCATGGAGATTGTCTCGGTCTTCGGGGTGACGGCCATCGCCGCGCTGATCTTCCCTTATGTCAAGAAAGTCCGCCACATCTGGGAGGCTTCGCCCTACCGCAACTGGCGCGTCCTGGGCATGCCGGTGGTCACGATCGGGGCGGCGGTGAACCTGGTCTACCTGGCGATCCTGTTCTACTTCTTCATCGTTATGCCCGACCTGGAGGGATTGGCCATCGGTTCGCTGATCTTCTACATCGTCATCTGGGGCCTGGGCATCGCCTGGTACTATTTCTGGAAGGCGCGTAACCGGCAGGTCGGTGTGGACGTGAGTATGACCTACGGCGAGCTGCCACCGGAATAGGAAACGAGGACCCATGAGGATCTTCTTCGTCACCGATATTCACGGTTCCAACGTCTGCTACCGCAAGTTCCTCAACGCCCTGCGCATCTACAACGTGGATGTGGGCATCCTGCTGGGCGACCTGACTGGCAAGATGATGATCCCGCTGGTGGAACGGGCCGGCGGCGGGTGGGAGACTACCTTCATGGGTAGCCCGCTCCAGGTGGAGACCGAGGAGGAGCTGGCGAAGCTCAAGAAGACCATCGAGATGGTCGGCTACTACTGGCTCCACCTGACCCCCGACGAGTTTCGCGCTCTCAAGGCCGACCAGGCGGCCCAGGACCATCTGTTCAACCAGTTGATGCTGGCCCGGCTGAAGGAGTGGATCGCCCTGGCCGACGAGCGGCTGGCCGGCAGCGGCTTCAAGGTCTACATGGCCCCCGGCAACGACGACCACTTCGAGGTGGACGAGGTGATCTCCGACTCGGCGGCCATCGTCAACTGCAACGACCGCGTGGTGATGGTCGGCGAGC
>DAOTYW010000383.1:0-7469 GCA_034434755.1 Anaerolineae bacterium
TGAAACGTGAAGCGTGAAACGTGAAACGTGAAGCGTGAAACGTGAAACGTGAAGCGTGAAACGTGAAACGTGAAGCGTGAAACGTGAAGCGTGAAGCGTGAAACGTGAAACGTGAAGCGTGAAACGTGAAACGTGAAACGTGATGCGTGGTACGTGGTCTGATGGATGAGCGATAAGCCGATCCGCATCCAGTCGTTCCAGACGCTGGAGCAGTACCACGACTGCGAGCGGCTGCAGCGAATAGTTTGGAAAGCCGACCCGTTGGAGGTGGTGCCGGCGCACCTGCTGATCACGCTCCAGCGGCATGGCGGGCTGGTGCTGGGCGCGTTCGACCCAGATGGGCAGATGGTCGGTTTCGTCTTCGGTTTCGCCGGACGCACCGCGCCGGATAACCTGGCCGCGACCGGCGCGGAATGGCAACACTGCTCGCACATGATGGGCATTCTCCCAGAGTGGCAGGGCCACGGCGTGGGCTACCGGCTCAAGCTGGCGCAGCGGGAATGGGCGCTCCGCCAGGGACTGGAACTGATCACCTGGACCTTCGACCCGCTGCAGGCGGGCAACGGCACGCTCAACCTGGGCAAGCTCGGCGCGGTCTGCCGCTGCTACCTGCGCGATATCTACGGAACGCTCGCCGAAGGATTGAACGTGGGCTTACCGACCGACCGCTTCGAGGTCGCCTGGTGGCTGGATAGCGAACACGTCCGCGCGCGCGTCGAGCGCGGCTGGCAGCCCCCCACCCTCCAGGAGCTGCTCGACCAGGGCGCGACCGTTCTCAACCCTGGCCAGCCCGGCCCCGACGGCCTGCTGCGGCCCGCCGCCGTCCGTCCGCCGGAAGGCCGGCAGGTGCTGATCGAGATCCCCGCCCGCCTCCAGGCGCTCAAAGACGCTTCGATGGAACTGGCTCTGGAGTGGCGGCTGAGCGTGCGCCAGGCCAGCGAGGCCGCCTTCGCCGCCGGCTACACGGCCTGCGATGTGGTGCGCGGGGAGGTGGAGGGGATTCCTCGCGTGTGGTATGTGCTGGAGCGTGAAACGTGAAGCGTGAAGCGTGAAGCGTGAAACGTGAAGCGTGAAACGTGAAGCGTGAAACGTGAAGCGTGAAACGTGAAACGTGAAACGTGAAACGTGAAACGCGAAACGCGATCCTTTGCACTTTTGCACACTTACAAACTTGCATACTTGCATACTTGCATACTTGCATACTTGCATACTTGCATACTTGCATACTTGCATACTTGCCCACTTGCCAAGGAGGTAACGCCAAATGAGAACCCGACTCCCGCTCCTGATCGCCGGTCTTATCCTGGCCCTGCTGGTGGCCGTTGCCGTGTTCGCGGTCATCCGCCTGGGGCGCGGCACGCCGGAGCGCTTGCCGGTGGCCACCCGCGACATCCCGCCCGGCACGCCGCTCGACCCCAGCGACTTCCGCCTGGCACAGGTCTACGGCCTCGACGCGGCCACGCTCGGCGCCGTGCTCACCGCCGACGAGTTCGGCCCCTATGTCGGTCGGCCCACGCTGGAGATGATCCACGCCGGCAGCCCGGTCTTCATCGCCCAGGTGGACACCGCCGCCCAGCCGCGTCTCACCCTGATCCTCTCCGACCCGTCCCACCTGGTCTACCCCCTGCCGGTCAACGCCGACCAGGTGGGCAGCTACCTGGTCGCCGGTGACCGCGTGGATGTGATCTTCACCGTGGGGCGGGTGGCGGCGCAGGAGATGACCCACGTCGAGCGGTGGGAGATCGAAGCGCCCGCCGTGCCGGGCCTGCCGATCACCCCCACGGTTCAGCCCGCCCAGCGGGTAGACACGGTCCACGTCGTCACCACCACCCTGCGCCTGCCGGTGTCGAAGGTGATCCTGCCCGACGTGCTGGTGCTGCGGGTGGAGCGCGAGCAGGTGCGCTCGGCCGCCGTCTCCTACGGGATGGGCGCGGAGCAGCCATCGCAGGCGGTCACCGAGGGCGACGTGCTGCGCATCTACCTGGAGGTGACCCGCGAGCAGGCGGAGGTGCTCTCGTTCGCGCTGAACAACGGGGCGCTCAACCTGCCGGCGCGGGCCGTCCCCGCCGGCGGCGCAAGCGAGGGCTTCACCTGGAACGACTTCGAGCGCCTGTTCTTTTCTGGAAGACCCCAGGAGGAACTGAGGGGGGAGAGGTGAATTGGAAGTCGGAAGTTGGAGGTTGGATGCTCCAACCTCCAACAAGGAGCGATCAGCGATGAGCGACAAGCCACTACAGATCGTCGTCGGCTTCTACAACTATGCCGACGTGCAGGCGCTGGAACGGTATACCAGGGAGGCGGGCATCACCATCCTCTCCGCTGTCCAGGACGCGCAACGGGTCTTCGACGACGCGATCAACCTGGAGGCGGACGCGGTGCTGCTGTGTCCCCAGGTGACCGGCTACCGCCATCAACTGCTGATGGACCTGCTGCTCCACGTCGAGCGACCCATCCCCGTTGTCGGCTGGGTCGAGGCGACCTCCGACGATGGCCGGGCGATGGTTGCCAGCGGCGCGAAGGGCTTCGTCACCCTGCCGATGGACGAGCGCCAGGGGGCCAAAGCGGTGCAATTGCTGCGCCAGGCGGTCGAGGACGCGGCCCGCGAGCGCCAGGCCGGACAGGTCCAGGCCCGTCCCGTCGCCTCCTCGCGCCTGCAAGCCTGGCAGGAGAAGGTGATCACCGTCTGGGTGCCGAAGGGCGGGGGGAGCACGCGCACAACCCTGTCGGTCAACCTGGCGGCGGCGCTCTCGCATGCTACGCTGGGCAACCAGCCGACGTGTCTGCTGGACTTTGACATGGCCAAAGGCGACGCGCATACGATGCTGGGATTCACCGCCAACCCCGACCACGCCCGCAAGCACAACTGGCCCTTGCTGGAGCGCGGGCTGTTCGATCTGGTCACCTGGTCAGCCTCGCGGTGGGGACAGCAGGGAGAGGCGGCAATCACGCCGGTGCTGCTGCGCAGCTACACCGTCCGTTGGGGCGAGGATAGCCAACTCGACCTGCTGCCGGGGCTATACTCGCCGCACCAGGCCGACGCCCGCGAGTTCGACAACCGGCAGATGATCTACCAGATGGGACGGCGCATCATCGAGGTCATGCGCCAGATGTACGCTTTCGTCGTGGTGGACATCGGGCAGGACTTCACGCGGCCCTTGCACCGGGCGGCGCTGGAGGCGGCCAACGAGGTGCTGGTCACCGTCCCACCGGTCTGGACGGCAGTGGTGGACGCGGCCAACGCCATGCCGCCGCTGAGGCATCGGTTTGGCGACCTGGCGAAGTTCAAGCTGGTCATCACCCGTTTCAGCCCCGACTTTGGGCTGAGCGAGAAGGAGATCATCCAGGAGGTCGGGCTGACGCGGTTGGTGACGATCCCGCACGACGCAGTAGTGGCGGAGACGGCGATCAACAGCCACACGCCGTTCGTGTTGACCGACGATGGGCCGTTGGGCGAGTCGGTGCGCGAACTGGCAGCGACGTACCTGCCGTACCTGGCCGAGAAGCGACGACGCGGGAGCGGGTTGTTCGCCGGGCTGCGGCGGGCGCTGGTGAGGGAAGGATGAGCAGCGACTTCTGGAACTGGGGCGACCGGCCCACCGAGGTCGGCATCGAGGACTCTTTCGCCGATACGATGATGGCGGCGACGGCGGCTAAGGCTGCCGATCCCTACCGCTACGTCCTGGACACCGTCCGTGAGCGTATCCGCGCCGGGGCGATGCTCAGCGCCGCACAGTTGGAGCACGCCGGTGAGGAGGAGGAACGGCTGGTGCGCGACCTGGCCCTCGACGTGGCCCGGCGATACGCTTCCTCCGCCGCCAGCCGCAACCTGCCCCGCCTGGACGAGGAGCCGGAGCGGGTGGCCGGGCGGGTGGTGGACGACCTGCTCGGCTGGGGGCCACTGGCGGAGTTGATGGCCGACAGCGCGGTGGAGGAAATCTTCATCAACGGGCCAGAGGAAATCTGGGTTGTCCGCGCCGGCAGGCCGAAGGAAAAGGCCCGCCTGCGCTTTGCCGACGCCGCCGAGCTGCGCCGCTTCTTCAACCGTAAGCTCGACCGCGCTGGTGGCCACCGCCCGATCTCCGCCAAGACCCCCTGGGCCGACGGACGGCTGGAGGACGGCAGCCGCTTCCATGGCCTGATGCCGCCGCTGGTCGCCAACCGCGATAACCTGGTGGTGACCATCCGCCGTTTCCGTCCGGTGGCCCGCACGTTGGAGGAGATGGTCGCCCTGGGGACAATGCCGGAGGTCGTCGGGCGCTTCATCCGCGCAGCGGTGCGAGCGAGGTTGAATATCGTCCTGGCCGGAGGTACTGCTTCCGGCAAGACGACCTTCCTGAACGCCTGCGGTTCGGCGCTGGAGGCCGACGAGCGCATCGTCAGCATCGAGGACACGCCGGAGCTACAGGTGCCGGTGGAGAATTGGGTGCAGTTGGTGGTGCGCGAGGCCAGCGAGGGGGTGGAGCCGGTGACGATGGCCGACCTGGTGCGTCACGCGCTGCGCATGAAGCCCGACCGCATCTGGCTGGGCGAGGCGCGGGGGCCGGAGATGGCGGCGATCCTGACCGCCGCCAATACGGGGCATGAGGGCGTCATGTTCACCGTCCACGCCGACGATGTATGGGCGACGCTGACGCGCATCGAGACGCTGGTGCAGGAGGGGAAATCGAACCTACCGCTGCGGGCGATCCGCCTGAACATCGCCACGGCGCTGCACCTGGTCGTCCACCTGAGCCGCATCCGCCTGGCGGATGGCTCGGAGACGCGGCGGGTGACGGGGATTGGCGAGGTGCGCGACCGGCTGGAGGGGGAGGAGATCGTCGTCGAGCCGCTGTGGGAGTGGCGGGACAAGCAATTGGAATGGACACGCAACTTTCCCGCCGAGCCGCTGCGCCGGAGACTGCGCGAGCGAGGCGGGTTCGATTTCCAGGAGGAGGTTTCAGGTTTCAGGTTTCAAGTTCCAGGTGCCGGCTAACCCGAAACCTGTAACCTTGAAACCTGAAACCTGTAACCTTGAAACCTGAAACCATTTGAGGAGATGTGAGGTGAACGAGACATTACTCGCCCTACTCCCCGCCGTGTTCGCTGCCGCGCTGGTGCTGGCAATCATCGGCGGGCTGGCGCTGCGCCCGCGGCGCATCATCCGCGCCCAGCGCGAGACGCTGCTGCCAGGCATCCAGGTGCGCCTCGACCGCGCCAAGCTCGGCGTGTCGGCCTCGACCTACCTCACCCGCTCCCTGGCCACCGGCGCGGGCCTCGGCCTGCTGATGGCCCTGGCGACCGGCGCCTGGCTCACCTTCCCGGCGGGCCTGCTGGCCGGTTTCGTCTTCGTCTGGTCGCAACTGGAGGACCGCCGCAACGAGCGGCTGAACCGCTACCACAAGGCGCTCGCCTCCGCTGCCGATACCATCGTCAACTCCTGGCGCACCCGCCCCTCGATGAACCGGGCGCTGGAAGCGGTGGCGAAGTACGGGCAGGGCGACGTGGCCGCCGACTTCGAGGAGGTGCGGGCGGCGACGCGCAGCGGCGTGTCCCTGCCCTCAGCGCTACAGAAAGTGGCCGACCGCCGCCAGTCGCCGGTGTTCGACGCCCTGGCGACGGCGCTGATCGTCGCCGAGGAATCGTCCGGCGAGGTCTCCGAGATGCTGGCCCGCCACGCGGCCTCCACGCGGCAGATGGCGGTGATCTACGAGGAGACGATTGACGCGCAGCGCGGGCAGCGGTCGGACGTGATGTGGGGCATCGTCGGGCCGTGGGGGGTGATGGCGCTGCTGCGCTTGTCCAGCCTGGCGACGGGCGGCCTGGGCTACGGGACGGAGTTCTTCGGCACGTTGCCGGGGCAGGTCGCTGCCTTCGTCGCGGCGGTGCTGACCGTGGCCGCCTACGCCAACTCCCACCGCGTCGCCAGCCGGGGGCTGGTGGTGGAGCGGGTGGCGTTGGAGCGGGGAGGGCGTGAAACGTGAAACGTGAAACGTGAAACGTGAAACGTGAAACGTGAAACGTGAAACGTGAAACGTGGTGCGTGGTCTGTGGTCGAAAGGAGGGTGGAGATGGACTTCCTGATCGCACTTATCGCCGCGATGAGCGTCCTGGTGGTGGTCGCCGCGATTGCGCTGCCGCGAAAGGTCGTCCACCCGCAGCAGGCGCAGCCCGCTGACGAGAGCACGCGCCTGCGCGGGGCCGGGCCGCTGACCGCGCCGGTCGAAACCCTCTCCGCCTGGCTGCGCGGGCAGGGCGCGGAGGACACCACCTGGCGCGGCGGCCTCAATGCCCGCTACCTGCGCCTGCTCAAGCAGGCCGATTGGTACTGGGGGCCGGGCGAACCGGCCGCGCCCAACCCCAAGGCCCCCTTCTGGAACCTGGAGACGATGTGGGGCAAGAAGCTGTTCCACGGCATCACCTTCGCCCTGGGGGGATTGGTGCTGGTCGGGGCGCTGGCCCTGGCCCTCCGCTGGCCGCCGGCGCTGGCCCTGGCCGGGCTGCTGGCGGGCGTGATCGGCTTCCTCGATCCCGACTCCGAGGTGGCCGGCGCAGCGGAGAAGCGACGGCGGCAGATCATCCTGGAGATGGGCTACAAGGTGCCCGAACTGCGCGTGGCCGTCCGCTCCGGCAAGACCTTCCAGGCGGCCTTGCGCTACCTGACCGCCCGCCCCGGCGGGCCGTTCGTCAAAGAGCTGCACCGGGCGCTGGCCGTCTACGACATCACCGCCGACATGGGGCGCGGCCTGGCGGCGGTGATCGAGCGCAACAGCCTCTGCGAGCCGCTGGTGGCGCTGTGCGGCGACCTGATGGCGGTGCTGGCCGAGGGCGGCGAGGTAGGTGTGGCGCTGGAGGCGCACGCCGACACCGCGCAGCACGAGCAGCGCAGACTCCTGCGCCAGCAGGGGCAGGACAACACGCAGCAGATGACCTACCTGGTCTCCGGGGTGACGCTCTTGGTCATCTTCGCCCTGGTCGGCGGCCCGGCGCTGTGGACGGTGGTGACGAATATGGGCAGGATGTGAAGGGAGGAAGTTTCAGGTTGCAGGTTTCAAGGTTTCAGGTTCTCCCCAACCTGCAACTTGGAACCCGTAACCTGAAACCTGTAACCTTGAAACCTGAAACCATCTGAGGAGGTGTGAGGTGAACGAGAAGCTACTATCTGTGGTTTGCCGCGTGCGGTTGGAGGCGGCGACGCTGCGTGGGTGGGTGAGCCGGGCGCTGTGGCCCGCGCCGGAGGAGTGGGAGCGGTCGCAGGCAGGGCTGTCTAACCTGGCGACGACGGTGATCCTGGTCGGCGTGGCCGTGGCCCTGACCGTCACCGTGGCGCTCATCCTGGGCCCGCGCATCATCGATCTGGCGAACCGTACCGGCAGCCAGATCGAGAGCGTACCGATGAACTGGGCACCGTAGATGGTTCACGCATCACGTTTCACGCATCACGTTTCACGCATCACGTTTCACGCATCACGTTTCACGCATCACGTTTCACG
>DAOTYW010000384.1:0-1740 GCA_034434755.1 Anaerolineae bacterium
CACCGCCGGGCTGTGGAACGTCGGCGTGGAAGGGCAGATCATCATGGGAGCGATCTTCGCCACCTGGGTGGCGCGCAACCTGCTCTGGTCGCAGGTGCCGGTGCTGACGGCGATGGTGCTGGCCGGCCTGCTGGGCGGGGCGCTGTGGGGTGCGCTGGCTGGCCTGCTGAAGGTCTACGGCAAGGTACACGAGATCTTCGGCGGTCTGGGCCTCAACTACGTCGCCCAGGGACTGCTGATCTGGCTGATCTTCAACCCCTGGCGACGAGCCGAGGGGGCTACAATGCAGGGCACTGACCCCTTCCCCGCTCCGGCCTGGATGCCGCACCTGGGCAGCCTGCGGATCGCTCCCCTGGCCGTGGTCCTGGCCCTGGTGGCGGTAGTGACGGTCTTCTTCTTGTTGCGTGGCACCCGCTGGGGGCTGGAGCTGAAGGGAATGGGCAAGAACTTCCGCTCGGCCTTCGTCCTGGGCGTCCCCAGCACCCCGCGCATGCTCACCGCCTTCGCCGCCTGCGGCGCGCTGGCCGGCCTGGCCGGCGTGCTCGTCGTCTCCGGCGTCCGCGGGCGGCTGATTCCCGAGGTCTCCGGTGGGATGGGCTACCTCTCCCTGCTGATCGCCCTGCTGGCGGTCTACCGTGCCCAATGGGTGCCGCTGATCGCCATCTTCTTCGCCGCGATGGGCGTCGGCAGCACGCGGCTGGAGCTGAACATGCAGCTCGACTCGGCGCTGGGCGGGGTGATCGAAGCGTCGGTGGTGCTGGCGGTGATGCTGGTCGGCGGCTGGCGCGCCCGGCTGGCCAGCCGACGGCAACCAGAGGAAGCATAATGGACACCGGTTTCCTGATCCAGTCCCTGGCCTCTATCGTCGCCTTCTCCTCACCGGTCGTGCTGGCCTCCATCGGCGAGACGATCTCGGAGAAGAGCGGCATGATCAACCTGTCGCTGGATGGTTCGATCGCCCTCTCGGCAATGACCGGCTTCGCCGTAGCCTACGTCAGCGGGAGCGTGACCCTGGGGATGCTGGCGGCAATGGCAGTGGGGGCGCTGGTCGCCCTACTGGTCGCCTTCGCCAGCATCACCCTGCGCCAGCAGCAGGTGGCGATCGGTTTCGTGCTGACCATGCTGTGCACCGACCTGGCCGACTTCCTGGGCCGGCCGTTCGTCCGCCAGGCGGGCCCGTCGGTGCCCCACATGCCCATTCCCTATCTGTCCGACATCCCCTTCGTGGGCCCGGTGCTGTTCAACCACAACATCGTCGTCTACCTCAGCTTGCTCTCCATCGTCGCCGCCTGGTGGTACATCTACAAGACTCAATCCGGGCTGAAGCTGCAGGGGGTGGGCGAGCGGCCGGAATCGGCCTTCGCCCGTGGGGTGAACGTCAACCGCATGCGCTACGTCTACTGCACGGTCGGCGGGGCACTGGTGGGGCTGGCCGGCGCGGCGTACTCGCTGAGCGTCAGGCTCGGCTGGAGCAACCACCACACCTTCGGCATCGGCTGGATCGCCCTGGCGATCGTCATCTTCGGCGGCTGGAACCCCTGGCGGGTGGCCCTGGGCGTCTACCTGTTCGGCCTGCTCAAGACCCTCGGCAGCGTCCTGCAGAGCAACCCGGCTTTTCGGAGCGTGCCGGCGCAGATCTTCTCCACCGCACCCTTCGCGCTGATGATCTTCACCCTGCTGTTGATCAGCAGCGAGGGGGTGGATCGGCTGCTGGGGCTGCTGCCGCCGCGCCTGGCCCGC
>DAOTYW010000385.1:0-4391 GCA_034434755.1 Anaerolineae bacterium
AAAGTGGTCTGGCAGTTCACCACCACCGATGCCCGCATCAAGCTCAGGCGCCTGTATCCAGTTGCAAAAGAACAAAATCTGGCCTAACGAGGCACTATATACTTGCATACTTGCATACTTGCACACTTGCATACTTGCACACTTGCATACTTGCACACTTGCATACTTGCACACTTACTGCTACCTGGAGTATAATGTCCCCAGGAGAACCTCGTGGACACGGTCAAGCTGAAGTTCCGTCGCCAGTACGCCGTGCCATCCATCTGCTGCGCGTGTGGGATGCCGGCTGGGAAGGACACGCTCAAGGTATCCGGCTCCGGATGGGCCAGCCGGGGGTGGATCACGCTCGACTTTCCCCTCTGCGATGCGTGCGCCCAGGTGGTCATGCCCGTCGCCAAGCGGCGCCGGCTCGGATGCGGGCTCGGCGGGGGACTGGCAGTGTTGGCGCTCGTCGGGCTGGCCCTGCTCAGCCTCGTCCAGGGCGACATGAGCATCCCCTTCTACCTGCTGTTGGCGATCGTCTTCCTGGCCCCGCTCGGCGGCCTGCTGGCCTATCGGCTCATGCCCATCAGCCTGCCGCCCGACCAGCGCGCCTCCTATGGGCAGATCAGGGGATCGGTCCGGATGCCGCACATGCAGGCGCCGGGACCGTTCGGCAAGGGCAGCGTCACCCTCAGCTTCGCCCACCAGCCGTTCGCCGACCTGTTCCGGCAGATGAACGGCCCGCTCATTATCGTCGAGGGCAAGAAGACAGGCCATCCGTAACGCTGTGAGGATACACGTATGGACATCCAGGTCATCAGCGGGGCGATTCAAGAACGCGAGGCCGACGCGCTGATCGTCAGTCTGTTCGCCGGCGGCCAGCCAGACGGGGCAACACGGGCGGTGGACGAGCGGCTCGACGGGGCGATCGGCGAGCTGATCGCCGGCGGCGACTTCAGTGGCAAGGCCGGGCAGGTGGCCGTGCTCTACCCGCGCGGCGCACTGCCGGCCCGTCGCGTCCTCATCGTGGGACTGGGACCGCGCCAGGGTTTCGGCCTGGAGGCGGTGCGCCGGGCAGCGTTGCACGCCGCCCGCCGGGCACGCGCCTTGTCGGCGCGCCGCATCGCCACCATCCTCCACGGCGCCGGTGACCCGAACGTCGAAGCAGCGGCCCAGGCGGTCGCCGAGGGCACGCTGCTGGGACTGTACGAGTATCGCGGCCAACGCAGCGCGCCGGCGGCTGCCAATCTCGAAACCATGGAGCTGGTCGTCCCGCATCCGCAGGACGTTCCGGCGGCGCAGCGAGGCGTGGACGCCGGGCAGACCATCGCCGCCGGGGTCGCCCTGGCGCGCGACCTGGTCAACCTGCCGCCCAACATCTGCACGCCGACCTATCTGGCGGAAGCGGCCGGCGAGGCCGCCCGACACGCCGGCCTGCGCCTCGAGGTGCTGGAGCGGACACAGATGGAGGCGCTGAAGATGGGCGCGCTGCTGGCCGTGGCCCAGGGGAGCGACACCCCGCCCCGCTTCATCATCCTGGAACATAACGGCCCGCACACCGCCGAGATGGAAACGCTCGTCCTGGTGGGCAAGGGGATCACCTTCGACACGGGCGGCTACACCCTCAAGACCATGGAAGGCATGGCGAACATGAAGAGCGACATGGCCGGCGGGGCTGCCGTCATCGGCGCGCTGCAGGCCATCGGCACGCTGGGCCTGCCCCTCCACGTGGTCGGCCTGGTGCCCGCCGCCGACAACATGATCAGCGGGCGCGCCTTCCGCCCTCAGGAGGTCGTCACTGCCAGCAACGGCGTGACCATCGAGATCATCAGCACCGACGCCGAGGGCCGCCTGCTGCTGGCCGACGCGCTCGTCTACGCCGGGCGCTTCGATCCGCGCGCCGTGGTGGATATCGCCACGCTGACCGGTTCCTGCGTCACAGCGCTGGGCGAGGGCGTGGCCGCCGGGCTGTTCAGCAGCGACGACGGGCTGCGCGACCGCCTGCTGGCCGCCGCCGCCGCCACCTCCGAACGGCTGTGGCCGCTGCCGCTGTTCCCCGAATACGAAACGGCCATCGAGTCGAAGGTGGCGGACCTCCAGAACGGCGGCGGGCGCAACAGCGGCGTCGGCGCGTCGGCGACTTTCCTCAAGCATTTCGTGACCTGCCCGGCCTGGGCACACATTGACATGGCCGGGATGGCGCTCGGCAGCAAGGACAACCCCTACGTCACCGAGAAGAGCGCCACCGGCTTCGGCGTGCGCCTGCTGACAGCGCTGGCACGGGAAATGGCGTCGAAGCGGGCGTGACAGGATGAAAGAGTAGGGGAGCAAGGAGGAAAACGATGAGCAAGCGGATGCTGTGGATGGCCGTGGGCATGCTGGTGCTACTGATGTTGACGCCGTCGGTGGCCTGGGCGGCGCCGCTCCATCAGGATGACCTGACCTCGGACGCGCTGTGGCGCACTCTGGCCCCGCTGCTGGCGATCGCTACCTTCGTCGAACGGGTGCTGGAATCCCTGTGGGACCGCTGGGAGACGATCAGGCCCGACAAGCGTCCGAAGTGGCTGCCCTCCCCAGAAGCCGGCGACTACGTGGAGAAGAAGAAGCTCTGGTCGCACTGGTTGGGCACGTTCATCGCCATCCTGGCCGTCGGGCTGACCAACCTCCGCTTCTTCCGTCTGCTGGGCTTCGATGTCCTCTTCTCTTCACCGAACCTGGTCCTCTTCAACCTCAACATCGGCGGTATCTTCGATCACTTCACCGTGGGGACACTGATTGACTGGCTGTTGACGTCGGCCGTCATCGGCTGGGGCGGCACGGAACTGACCCACAGCATCCTCGAGGGGTTGGTCAAGGGCCGCAACCTCTGGAAGGAGATGCGCCAGGTCGAGGCCGGGCGCATGGCCATCACCGACGCCCATTTCTTCAACGACTACATCGTCCCGCAGTTGGAGCGGCGCGGCGTGTCCGTCTCCTCCGTCCGCCAGATCTTCCAGACGCTGAACTCGGTCGGCGTCCGGCCCGACGAGTTCATCGGCCAGATGACCACGGGCAAGGTAGACCAATTTCTGGGCCAGATGGCGCTCGAACCGGGGCGGGGCGCTGCGGCACAGGCCATCCGCACGCTTTTGGAAGGAGTGCCGACGGAGCAACAGGTGGAGATCCCACACATCCTCAGCCTGCTCACGCCGGAACAGCAACAGCGCTTCCTGGGGACGTAGCGTCGGGGCAGCAAACATCCGCGCCCTGCGGTCTGCACATCGTTCAACGCAGAGACGCAAGGGAACTCTACGCCCCTGCGTCTCTGCGTGAATTTTCACTTGTGGTGCCCCGATGGGGCATAGTCACGTGGTGGGTTTTCTCACGCCTGCGCCTTGACCCGCGTCACGGGTGGTGTTTCCGGTTTCTCGACCCGCTCCAACGCCTGGTCAATGACCGAACGGCAGGCCAGGAGCATCTCCCGTCGGGCGGCGCGCTGATGCTCGCGGAAGGAGGGCGGCACCAGTTCCTTCCAGGCCGAGCGCGCTTCCCGCCGTGCCGCGCGCATGTGCTCCCAGAATGGGCCGCTGAACCGCTTCGTCCGATCCGTTACCTCGCTCATCGCTCACCTCCCCAGGGAATGGTCCAACGATCCACTTCCAGTATAGCCACTTTCTCCTGCCTGTCAATCCCCCAGCGTCTCCTCCAACTGCGCCAGCGTGGTGATGCGTCCGATGCGGGACAGGAAAGCGCGGAGGGAAGGGCTCTGTTCGCGCAGCCGGCAGACCGCCGGGCCGACCGGGTCCTCCCCCGCCGCTCCCGGTTCGTCGGCGTAGGAACCGTGGAAGGCGAAATAGGCCTGGTTCAGCCGGCGGATCTGATAGCCCTGCTCCCAGAAAAACTGCCGCCGCCGCTCCATGTACTGCTCCGCCACCTCCACCAGTCCCCTTTCGAGCAACTGGTCCACCACCATGCGGGTGGCATGCATCTGCGCGTTGAAATCGAAAGCGGGCGGCTCGGACGCCAGCGGCGGAGACGCCCCTGCCTCTGGCGGCAGCAGGTCGAAGTAGTAGAGGGCCAGCGCCGCCCGCCCCACCTCCTTCCCTACAATGGAGGCGGTCGTCTCATTGATCGTCCGCGTTTCCTGCCGGCGGTCGTACTCCCACCCCAGCGGCGACAGATCCAGACGATGGTGCGTCCACTCGTGCGCGGTGACCTCCAGCATCCAGGGCAGGTCGGGATACTCCAGGAGCATGGCCGGCCACGCGGATAGGCCGCCGATGTTGGTCACCAGCGCGGAAACGTCGAATTCCCCTTCCACCTGTTCCTCGATCACCTCCCATTGGGCCACGTCCAGGCCCGGTGACAGGCTCTGGCTGTAGGTCGTTTCGATGCGCTCGCGGGGCGAGACGACGAGCCGGGTGGGCAGC
>DAOTYW010000386.1:0-8043 GCA_034434755.1 Anaerolineae bacterium
GGCATCGCCAATGCCCAGGTGCGCCTGGCCGATGGCTGTGCTGGGCTGACGCCAGCCCCTTTCGATTGCGTCCTCTGTCACCTGCCGCGCGAGCGAGCGGTGCAGGAGGAGCTGCTGAGGGGCGCGGCGGCAGTGCTGCGGCCTGGCGGCGTTCTCTACTTCGTCGCCCATCGGCAGGCCGGCGTGCGCAGCATCATCGAGTGGGCGCGGGAACTGTTCGGCCGCTGCGGGGTGCTCCGCCAGAAGAAGGGCTACCACGTCGCCATGGCCGTCCGCCCGGCGGAGCGGGATTTCGCCCTGCCCGTGCCCGTCTATTCCACCCACTTCGTGCTGCTGGATGGGGTGGAGACGGCCGTGGTGGGCAAGCCAGGGATCTTCGCCTGGAATCGGTTGGACGATGGGACACGGGCGCTGGTGGCGGCGATGGAGGTGGGGGCGACGGAGCGGGTGCTCGACCTGGGCTGCGGCACGGGACTGGCCGGGGTGGCGGCGGCGCGACGGGCGACGGCGGGCCAGGCGGTGCTGGTGGATGCCGACCTGCGGGCGGTCGAGGCGGCGCAGCGCACGCTGGCCGCCAATGCCATCGCCAACGCCGCGGCGCTGCTCTCCGACTGTGGGGACGAGTTGCCCGCCGCTAGCTTCGATGTGGTCGTGACCAACCCGCCCTTCCACCAGGACGTGGCGATGGAACCGACGGCTGCGCACCGCTTCATCGCCGCCGCCGCCCGTCTGCTGCGCCCGGAAGGGCGGCTGTACCTGGTCGCCAACCGCTTCCTGCCCTACGGACCGTGGATCGAGGCCACCTTCGCCCGCGTCTGGGTGGCCGGAGAGGATCGCGCCTTCCGCGTGTGGGGAGCCGGGCAATGAATCGGAAGGACATCGCACCGCAAGGGGGACATGATGAATACAGCGACTGAGAAGCTGCCGTTCTGGCGCAAGGTGACCTACGCTGTGGGCGAGGTCGGTTATGCGGTGGGGCCGGGGACGATCATCCCCTTCTGGTACACCATCTTCCTCACCGACATCGTCCGCCTCGACCTGCGCCTGGTCAGCCTGTTCTGGCTGATCGCCACGGTCTGGGACGCGGTCAACGACCCGTTGTTCGGTTTCCTCTCCGACCGGACGCGCACCCGCTGGGGGCGGCGGCGGCCCTTCCTGCTCTTCGGAGCCGTGCCCTTCGGGGTGAGCTTCGCTCTGTTGTGGTTGATCCCGCCGCTGGAAAGCCAGGCGCTCCTCTTCGCCTACTACACCATTGTCTACGTGATCTTCGAGGCCGCCTTCACCGCTGTCAGCACTCCGTACATCGCCCTGACCCCCGAACTGACCCTCGACCACGACGAGCGCACTTCGCTGGTGACCTACCGGATGGCCTTCAACATCGGCTCATCGCTGGCGGCAGCGATTGTCCTGGCTCTGGTGGTCTTCCCGCTCTTCCCCGCCCGCGACCCGCAGGCGTTCCGGCTCATCGGGTTGGGTGGGGGGCTGCTCTTCATCCCGCCGTTCCTGCTCGCCTTCCTGGGCACGCGCGAGCGGACGGAGTTCCAGGTCGAGAGCGCGCCGCCGTTGCTAGATTCGTTCCGCTTCGTGCTGCGCAACCAGCCCTTCCGCTACACTCTCTCGCTGCGCATCCTGGCCTGGATGCCGGTCGTCGTCGCCCAGGCGGTGTTTGCCTATTTCCTCATCTACTGGGTGGGGATCGGGGAGAGCGAGACCTCGATCGTCCAGGTGATCATCATGGGCATGGCCATGCTCTTCCTCCCGCTCGTCCTCTGGCTGAGTCGGCGGCTGGAGAAGAAGACCGCCTGGATCATCGCCGCGTCTACGTGGACGGTGGTGATGCTGGGGGTCCTGCTGGCGCCGCAGGGTCTGGCGTGGCCGGCCTACCTGATCGCGGCCCTGTCGGGCTTCGGGGTTTCGGCGGCCCATCTCCTGCCGCGGGCGATGGAGCCGGACGTGCTGGAGGCGGACGAGCTGATGAGCGGGCGGCGGCAGGAGGGGGCCTACACCGGCGTGGCGGTCTTCGCCGACAAGCTGGCCCGCGCGGGGGTCATGGCCCTCCTGCCGGCGGTGCTGCGCTGGTCGGGCTACATCCAGCCGACCGACGCCGATCCCACGCCGCTGCAGCCGGCCTCGGCGCTGACCGCGGTGCGGCTGCTGATGTCGCTCTTCCCGACGGTGCTGCTGGTAGCTTCGATCATCGTCGCCTGGCGCTACCCGATCACCCGCCGGCGCTACGCCGAGATGCGGGATGAGCTGGCGCGGCGCCGGCGAGCCGCAGTGCTCCCAGGGGCCAGCGAGGGATGACGAAAGGGGCGGGTCTCCGACCCGCCCCCCTGCGCACTGCCGGGCAGACAGCCCCGGGTTACTTTTCGACCGGCGACCCACCCGCCGGGAGCTCTTTCTCTTCCTGATCCACGGAGAACTCCCCGTCAATCACCGTCGGCTGTCCCTCGGCTAACACCTCCCCGATCCTGGCCCCCAGCTTGCGCAGATGTTCCAGCACGACCTCGGTCGGGGCCAGGTCAATGAACAGCTTGAACCCCAGGAGCAGGATCGCCAGGTCGTCTAACTGGCCCAGCCCCAGCGCCACATCGGGCAGGATGTCAATGGGGGAGAGGATGTAGGCGATCGTCAGCGGTGGGATGAGCTTGGTCATCCACGGCACGCGGGGATCGAAGAACAGCTCCCAGGCCAGCCGCACCTGCCGGAAGAGGTCCTGCAGCCAGCCCATGACGACGTTCGGGTCGCGCGGGGCCGGAAGCGGCTGGCCGCTTGCCGGCGAGGGCAGTTGTCGCTCGCTCATCCGTTCACGCCTCCGTCATCGTTTAGGGGTAACTGCCTACCGTCCGCGGCGTTGGGCCCTCACCTTTCCCCTCTGCCCTTCCCCTCTCCCGCCAGCGGGAGAGGGGAGAGGGTAGGGAGGGGTGAGGGGCCACAACACCAGCCACGCCAGCACCAGGCCTGGCAGAGGGTAGGCGGTTACGTTCAGTGGTGATTATAACTTGTTTCCTGCCGAAGGCAACAGGAGGGTGCTGGCCTCTCCGGATCACGCGAGGCCCTGGTCGGCCAGCCAGGCCAGGATGCGGTCGGCGACGGCCGGCCAGCCGGGTTCCAGCATCATGTCGTGGGCCAGCGGGAAGAACTCTGCCCTCGTGCCGTAGGCGCGCGCCGTCGCCTCCACCTCGCCGACCGAGATCGCCCGATCGTTCGTCGCGCCTAACACCAGCAGCGGACTGCGCACCTGCCGCGGGCGCGAGAGGCCGAAGAAGATCAGGTCCAGGTAGGCGCGAAACGCCTCGTCCTGCATGCGGGCGAAATAGGCATTCGTCTCCGCGTCGGGCAGGTCGGGCGAGAAGAGGAACTCCTTGCACAAGCGAGGCGTGCCGATGACCGGGTACATGCGCAGCGTCAGCACGGCGCGCAGGAAGACGAGCGGGTGACGGGCAGCGAAGCGCAGCGTGGCCGCCAGCAGTCCCTGCGCGGGGTTCGAGGCCAGCAGCACCGCCGCCGGCGCCGGGTAGGAGGCCAGCGCCTTCTGGACGACCGCGCCGCCCATCGAGTGGCCGATCAGCACCGGCGGCGGTTCGATCTGCCCGGCTACCTGGAGCACGTCGGCGACGTATTCTTTCAGCGCGGTCCAGCGCAGCCGCTGATGGCCCTCGCTCCCGCCGTGGCCGCGCAGGCTCACGGCGTAGGAGACATAGCCGTGCTGGGCGAAGTAGGGCAGGAAATGCTCCTGCCAGCACCACGCCGCGTGCCACATGCCGTGGACGAACAGGAGCGGGGTGGGGCGGGACGGCCCCGCCGGCTTTTCAACGACGAGTTCCAGTTTCATGTCAGTTGATCGATCCTCCCTTTCTCGATGGCCAGGGTCGCCATGGTGCCCAGCAAGCGCACCCCATGGATCATCGCCGCGAAGCGCGGGTCGTGGGTGTGACCGGCCTTGTAGCGGGCGTAGATCTGCTGGGCGATGACGGCGATCTTGAACAGGGCGTAGACGTAGTAGAAGAGCACGTTCGACAGGTCGCGCCCGCTCAGTTCGGCGTAGCGCTGGGCCAGTTCGCGCCGGCTGAGATTGCCCGGCAGCGCCGTTGGGCCGAACGGCAGCATGCGCACCGCCGGCGGGTCGTCGGCGTCCACCCAATAGCCCAGCGACGTGCCCAGGTCCATCAGCGGGTCGCCGATGGTCGCCATCTCCCAGTCCAGCACGCCGACGATGCGCGAGAGGTCGGCGGGGTCGAGCACCAGGTTATCGTACTTGTAATCGTTGTGGATCAGCGCGGGGGCGGAGTCGGGCGGCGTGTGCTCGGCCAGCCAGGCGGCGGCGCGCTCGACCTCGGGGATGTCGTCGGTGCGAGCATTGACATAGCGCCCCGTCCAGCCCTCGATCTGCCGGCGGACGTACCCCTGCGGGCGACCCAGGTCGCCTAGCCCGGCGGCCTGGGTGTCCACGGCGTGGATCTGCACCAGATTATCCACGAAACTCTCGGAGAGGGCGCGCATGAGCGGCGGCGAAAGCTCAACCCCCGCTGGAGTGGCGCTGCGCAGGATGACTCCCCGCAGGCGCTCCATCACGTAGAACGGCGCGCCGAGCACCGACTCGTCATCGCAGTAGAGCAGCGGGCGGGGCACGCGGGGGTAGACCTTCACCAGGCGCGAGAGGATGTGGTACTCGCGGTGCATGTCGTGGGCGGTTTTGATCCTGGCCCCAAACGGCGGCCGGCGCAGTACCAGCTCCCGTTCTCCGCAGCGCAGCATATAGGTCAGGTTGGAGTGGCCGCTGGGGAACTGCGCCACCTCGACGGGGGCACCTCCCAGCTCCGGGATGTGGGCGCGCAGGTAGGCGGGCAGGCGCTCGCTGTCCAGCTCCTCGCCCGGTCGGACGGCGGTGGGGTGGTCGAGCGGATCGGTCGGCATAGTTCTCGTCAGCCCCCCGATCGGTCATGCGCGCCCGCTCACGATCTTCCACATCTCCGCGATGAACCGGCGCACATCACCCAGATCGTTCTGCAACACCTCATAGACCCGTTCCGCATCTACTTCCTGGTACAGGTGAACGAGCAGGTTGCGAAACCTGACCATCTGCGCGTAGGTCTGCACGCGCTCTGCGGGTAACAACCCGGCCTCACCCAGTCGCCGGAAAATCTCTGCCCCTTCGTGCGGGGTCGGTAACCGCCGGCGAGCCAGAATGTGACTGGCGATGTCCATCATCGCCTCAATGGCCGTCTGCAGGAGATGCTTGGCCGACTCGACGTTGCGAAAGTCGGCCAGGAACTCGTCGCTGGGCAAGGTTCGCAGGGATTCCAGCCTGCCCAGGCAGGTCTCGATGTACTGGATGCGCTCGCGCACCCTAGGTTGGTCGTAGTCCATATGCCGCCTCCAGGGCCAGATCGTAGTCCCGATAGTATGCTTCCAGGTCTGGGGCATAATCTACATAATCGCGAATGGTAGATTCGATGAAATCGGAGACCTTCTCCTCGTCACGTTCGTAAACCAGGCGTCCGGCGACGGCGCGGTGGCGCAGCAGCAAGCTGGCGCGGTTCAGGTTCACCAAGTCCACCCGCTCTGTGCCCAGGGCTTCCTGAACCGCCACACTCAATGCCAATTCCTCTTTCAGACTGGGCAGGCGCTCAAAGAGCACTGCCAGGTCAATGTCGCTGCGTGGCGTGGCATACCCGTCCACCTGCGAGCCGAACAGGAACACGGCCAGGACATGGGCATGACGGATCAAAACTTCTTTCAGAACGGGCAGACGCTTGTCCAGCAAAGCGGTCATTCGTACTCCCTCAGGATATGCCGCGCTACGCTGATCTTGTGCACCTCATCGGGGCCGTCGTAGATGCGGGCGGCGCGCTCCATACGGTACCAGTAAGCCAGCGGCAGGTTGTCGGTGAGGCCCATCCCGCCGTGCGTCTGGATGGCCCGGTCGAGCACCCGCTGCAGCACCCCAGCGACGAAGAACTTGATCAGCCCGATGTCGTCGCGGGCGGCGTAGGGTCCCTCGTGGTCAATCTTCCAGGCCGTGCGCAGCACCAGCAGCCGCGCGGCGTCGATCTCGGCGCGGCTCTCGGCGATCCAGGACTGGACGAGCTGCCGCGTGCCCAGCGTGCGCTCGGGCGAGAGGCGGCGGTGGGCGGCCCACTGGCACATCAGCTCGAAGGCCCGCTCGCAGATGCCGATCCAGCGCATACAGTGATGGATGCGCCCCGGCCCCAGCCGCTCCTGGGCGATGACGAAGCCGGCCCCCTCCGCGCCCAGCCGGTTGGTCTGCGGAACGCGGCACTGGTCGAACAGCACCTCGCCGTGACTGGCGTAGTCGCTGCCTGTCTCGCCCATCACCGACGTGTTGCGCACCAACCGGAAGCCGGGGGTATCGGTGGGGACGATGATCATGCTCGCCCGCAGGTAGCTCTCGGCGGCGGGGTCGGTGATCGCCATGACGATGGTGAAGGCCGCGCCGTCGGCGCCGGTGGAGAACCACTTCTCGCCGTTGATCACGTAGTCCTCGCCGTCCTTGACTGCCGTTGTGCCCATCCAGACCGGGTTGGAGCCGGGGTAGGCCGGCTCGGTCATCGAGAAGCAACTGCGAATCTCGCCGCGCACCAGCGGCAGCAAGTAGCGCGCCTTCTGCTCGTCCGTCCCGTACTTGATCAGGATCTCCATGTTGCCCACATCTGGCGCCTGGCAGTTGAAGAGATAGTGGCCGAGCGGGCTGCGGCCCAGCTCCCCGCCGATGTGGGCGAACTCCAGCAGGCTCAGCCCCTGCCCGCCGAACTCCTGGGGGACGTGCGGCGCCCACAAGCCCATCGCCCGCACCCTGGCCCGCTTCTCCTCCAGGATGGGGAGCATCTGGCGGAAGCTGGAGGCGAGGAACTCTCCCTCCAGGGGATAGACCTCCTCGCGCAGGAAATCGCGGACGACGCGCACCATGCGCTGGACATGATCGGGAATGGCAAAATCCATCAGTTGACTCCTGTGCATTGGGCGAAGTTGCCCCCCAGGATGCGCTCCTGCTCGGCGTTGGGCAGAGGGAGCTGGTGGATCGTTCGCACCATCCAGCCCGGGCCGGCGTGGCCGTAGGGGCCGTCTGTTCCCCCCACACATTGAGCGGCTCCGAGGACCTTGACCGCTTCCAGCCGCACGCGGTCGTTCACGTAGACCGGGTTGGACAGGTCCACCAGGATGTGCTCTTTACCCCTGACGTACTCCCAGACCTGGCGGTAGAAGGGGATGCCGGCGTGGGCGTAGAGGACCTTGAGGTGGGGATGGCGCTCGGGCAAGAAGCGGAAGTCGCCGCTTTCCCGGTCGCCGCCCAGGTGGATCAACAGCGGCCAGTCCCGCTCCTGGCACCAGCGGGCCACGTCGTCCAGCCGCGACACAGCGTAGCGGTGCCAGAACGGGTGGGCTTTCACGCCGATCCACCCCGGCTGCCCGGCCCGGCGTTCCAGTTCGGCCAGCGGATCGGCGGCGCGTGGGTTGACGAAGACCCAGCCAGAGAACCGCTCCGGGTGAGCCTGTATCGCTCGTGCCACACGGTCGTTGTCGGGGACTGCGTAGATAGGATAGAGCTTGCCCAGAGCAGAGAACTGATCGTCGGTGGTCACCGTGTTGCTGTAGAGTCGCAGACCGACGGCCCGCCAGCCCAAGAGCAGCCCTGGCAGGAGCCGGGAGGCGAACTTCGCGAGGCCGGTGATCTCGAACGGCTCGACCATAGAAGCGATCAGCGCTACGCGATCCACGCCGTGCTGCTCCATCTCCTTCAGCAGCGACTCGACTGTCTGGATCCTCTCGTCCAGGTGATAATGCGCGTCAACAATCATTGTGCACCTCCGACTGCGGACCTCGGACCTCGGACTCAGCCCCTTGTCCCCAGTTTCTCAGTTCACGTATCCCACTGCTCGACGAACAGCGGTGTCACTGCCTACCCGGCCGCGGGTTTGGGCGCAATCCATTCGTCACAACTTAAGCCAGGCCGCCGTGGGCTAAACCCCACGGCTCAAAGCGAAAGCCTGCTCCGCAGGCTCACGCAGCCCCCGAAGGGGG